>JBEKVA010000072.1:0-13906 GCA_049514475.1 Spirochaetia bacterium | reverse complement strand
GCTTCGCCTGCAGGAAGCCGATGCACAGGTCCTCGATCTCCTGCTCCTTGAGGAACGGCCGGGCCGTGTTGCGGATCTCCTTGGAGACATGAAGTGCCGTGGACACCCACTCCTGCATGACGCCGCGCGCCCACCCCGCACGAACCGCGTATGCCAGCGACTCCTTCACCTGGGAAACGATGTGGTACTCTCCCGGGGACTGCGAGAAAAGTCCTGCGCTCAGCATCGCGGCGTGCGCGAATGCCTCATGTTCCCGTTTGACGTAGTAGTCCTCTGGCCGCAACCCGTCGAAACCCAGCACCCGCGCCAGGAGCTCCCTCATGTCGGCCTTGTCCGAGACGACCGCATGGACCTCGATGCGGTTGCACGTGTTCATCAGCATGAACTCCTGGACCCCGACGAGCTGCGTGACCATCATTCCCGTCCGCTCGAGGCGCGGACCGACCAGATGGTAAGGCTCTCTCCTGTCGATGGAGAGATATTCGTGGCTGGTTCCGATGATCATGAGGGAGGCCGAATCGGCGTGTTCGATGTGCCGCGACAGGTTCTCCCTGACCATGCGCGACAGCCTGCTCGCGCGGCCTCCCGTGGAGATGGTGACAGTGACGTCGTCCTTGCGGAACACTACCGGGATCGAGAAATCCCCGGTCGCCCAGTTGCCGTCCGCCGAGGAGCAGAGGACGCCCCGCGCGTGGCAGGACTCTATGACGCGGCGGTTGAGGATTTTGTCTTCCGTGGCGGCGAATACGAGGAACATTCCCTCCGGGTCGGATTCCCTGAAGTCCCGCCGCAGTCGCGTCACGGCATTCTTCCCGGTCAGCGTTTCGATGTCTCCGCATGCCTCCGGGCTAGCGACGCACACCTCTGCGCCGGCATCGATGAGCAGCCGAATTTTGTCCAGCGCGACCCTCCCGCCACCCACGACGAGAGCTTTCCGGCCGTCGAGGAGAAGATTGACAGGGAAAATCCGCTTTCCCGATTCTTCCGCATTCATACCGAAGCGGCTGTCGTCCGGGCTTTCTCTCCCGACGGAACGTAGGGACATGCCGGGTCCTCCTGGCAGGGATCTTGGAACTCTGCATACGCCCGCGCCCGCGAACCGCTGCAGATCACCTTGAACTCGCACGCGCCGCATCTCCCCTTGAGATTCGAAGGATTTCTCATGCTGACGAGCAGCGGATGAGTCGTGTATAACGATTTCAGGCTTTGTTCCTTCACGTTTCCCAGCGACACGGGCATGAACCCGCTCGGGTGGACTTCACCGTCATGCCCTATGAAGATAATTCCCTTCCCGTCCCCCGTGGCGTTCAGCCTCATCGTGGGCGGGTTCGTTGGCTCCCCTTCAAGTTTCCGAAGCCGATCGGCGAGGTGACAGTAGAGTTCCCCGCGTGGCGCCTCGCCGCCCTTCTGGCGCTGCATGAAAACGCGCCTGAAATGAGGACCCTCGGAGGTCCTCACGGGAATGCCATAACCAGTCGCGTCGTAGAGGAAGTGGGCAACCTCCTCGCACTCCTCGGGTTGGGGGTTCTCCAGGGACGACCCCCGTCCCGTACGGATTAGGAAAAAGACCTCCCAGGCAACCGCGCCCCTCTCCCGCGCGAGATGAAAAATATCGGCCAGGTCGCGCAGGTTGCTCTTCATCACAGTCGAATTGACCTGGAGCCTCATGCCGCAGGACTTTGCGCTCTCTATCGCCTCGAGGGTTGCCCGGAAGGTCCCCGGGATGTCCCTGATCCTGTCATGGATTTCGGCCGACGCCCCGTCCATGCTCACGGATATGATCTCCACGCCAAGGTCCCTCATGCGTTCGAGCTTTTCCCGAGTCAACAGCGGCGTGACGCTCGCCGCTACCGCTGTATAGATGCCCTGCTTCTTGGAATGACGGAGCAGGTCGAAGACGTCTGGGCGCATGAGGGGATCTCCTCCTGTCAACAACAGGGCTGGATAGGGATCTCCGAACTCCAGAAGCTGGTCGATAAGCCGAATACCTGACTCGTACTCAAGCTCCCCGGGAAGGCGGCTCTTTATCGCTGTTGCCCGGCAGTGTCTGCACGAGAGAAGGCAGGATTTCGTTGTTTCCCAGCAGACAAAAATGGGTTTCGCGGAATAATCCACGTTCTTGGTCCAAGGCGGCTGCATCTGTGGATGCCCCTTTCATCAGGTCCATATGAGGTAAGCAAAGATAATCAACGAAGAGGGCAATCCGTGTCAACACACACCGGCTGCGATTCGGGTTTCTGGATTTCAACGGACCGCTGCACCGTCAGGCACTCAAACTGGCAGAGGCCTGTTTTCGCACTCGGAAGTGTCAGTCTTATGCCCCAGGGATGACTCGAACATCTGACCTACGGTTTAGGAAAACGAATCCGAACCGTCTCGGCCGGAGTCTCTCTGCAACTCACTGCAAGCTATTGTAAGTCGCTGCAAGGAGCTGCGTCAATCAGAATCTCTCGCGATGTCGGTCATCTTGTCACGGTTTGCATCTACTTGCAGCAATTGGCCCAATTCATCTCACATCTTTTATCTCATACGGTGGTCGGCCAAACGTTGTTCATGGCACGTCGAGTCTTCCATCGTCGGGCCAATTTCCTCCGGGGACGCGATGAGTTCGTGCGTTGGTCCCCCATCATGTGTCCAGATGCTCGTCCTGGGAGATGCTCTGCAAGGAAATCGGGGCCCGCACAATATGCTCTCTCAAGAGCTCATGCGAGGGGAGGTCACGGATGCGGGTCTCACTCTTGATCGAGTATGCTCTGGGGTCCCTGCTCGATGCTTGTGCCCGAACAGGTCCTGAACTGTAGTTAGCGCGATGGAGTTGCTGCTCGAGAATCTTCCGCCAAGCCTTCGCGACCACGCCGACACCATCCGAGAATGCCTGATAGCGTTCGACAAGGTCATGCCGCTCCGGGCGGTCTATTTGTTCGGCTCGTACGCCCGTGGCGATGCCCGGCCCGACAGTGACGTGGACGGACCTGTGTCTGGTCAGTGACGGCGCTGGAAGGTAACTGGACGCTGTGGCACGGTTTCGACGTGCCACCCGCGACATCCGTCCCAAGCCGTCGTTCACACTCGTGCCAATCACTCCGGCCCGGCTCAAGGAAAAGCAGGAACGCGGTGACCACTTCTTTCAGACCGTCCTGCAGAGAGGGTCGCCGGAAGCGCCGACAATACAGGCACTCCTCAGCAGCCAGTGATCTCGCAAGGTTACCATCCATGCAGCATAGAGCCGTGAGGGAGATTACTCAATGAAACTTTTTGCCGCCCCATCAAGATTTGACAATATCACGGTTCTTGGACCGCGTTCCTGTTTTCTTCTTCAAGCATTATATGGGGCTGCTCGAAGCAGCCTATGCTGGTCCGTGATGGTTTTCAGCTGGCACTCAGGGTGGAAGACTGATACAGCCTCCAGGCGGGGCGGGCCGGGGGGCTGAAAGCAGTTCTACGGCCATCTCCAGCCTTCGTTGTCTCAAAGCAGCTTGCCTACCCGCTCTCCTGCTTCCACGGCCTCTTTGATTCTGGCCACGTTTTCACAGTCGCCAATGATATGGATTTCCTCTGATTTCATCGAAAGTATTTTTATCAACTCGTTATCCGCCTTGAGATTGACAGCGATAGCCACCACGTCCGCGTCCAATCCTTCTTCTCTGCCGCCTTCATCCAGCCCCATCTGCGTGTCATATGGCACCTTGACCTCGACGCCCTCATCGGTTATGGCATTTAGCTTGGTCTCGGTCATGACCTTGACGCCCTTCTCTTTCATCAGGTCGGTCAGGCGTAATTTGATTTCCGTTATTTCTGTATCTCCCAGAATATCCCTCTGCATTTCGATCAACGTCACCTCGAACCCATTATCGGCGAGGAAGCAGGCGGTCTCACAGCCGACTTCTCCGCCGCCGACTACTACCGCCTTATTACCGCGATATTTCGAGATATCTTTCAGAACGTTGACCGCCGAGTCAACGTGCGCTTTATCCATTCCCGGCACATCCGGCATGATCGGCTCCGCGCCGATGCTGATTATTAAAGCATTCGGGTTGAGTTCTTCCACCATCTCGGCCGTGACCTGGGTGTTCAGCTTTATCTCTACGTTCTCCTGACTCTTCAGCTCGTCTTCGAACCACCTCAAGGCTCTCGCGACGTCGTCTTTGAACTTGGGCCGGCTGCCGGGATACATCATTCCACCCAGATGAGACTTCTTTTCGTACAGGGTAACCTGATGACCTCGCCGGGCCGCGGTCATGGCACAGCGCATTCCCGCAGGCCCGCCGCCGACCACCATCACCTTCTTCTTGAGCGTTGGCGTGGGCAGGTACTGTTCCGCTTCACGCATTACGTAAGGATTCATCGAGCAGCAGAGCGGAGTACCTCGCCAGAGCTGATGGTGGCAGGTATTGCAGCGGATGCACGGCGTAATAGTTTCGGTCTTTCCGGATTTCGCCTTGTTTGCCCAGTGGGGGTCGGCTATCAACGCCCGTCCCACTGCGACCATATCGCATCTGCCTTCGGCTATCGCCTCATTCGCTTCTTCCGGTACGCTGATAGCGCCGTTGGCGATGACGGGCATTTCCGGACAGACTTTCTTGATCTCCTCCGCCAGGGGCATGAGGGTGTTTCGAGGCACGTAGATCGGCGGAACATGCGAATACTCGCTGCTTCTGACAGTGGTCGTGGAGGAAGCGCTGGCGACGTCCAGGAAGGATATCCCCGTTCCGGAAACGTATTGGGCGATTTTTCGAGCCAGCTCCAGATCCACCCCGCCGGGCAGCCATTCATAGGCGCTGAATTTATAGCCCACGGTAAAGCCTTTATTCTGGTTCAATATGCCTTTGATGATATCCACGGGGAATTTCATCCGCTTCTCGAACGAGCCCCCGTATTTATCATCGCGCTTGTTCAAGGCGGGGGATACCATCTGCCCGATCAGGTAGTCGTACCCTCCATGGACCTCAACCCCGTCGTATCCCGCTTCACGGGCCCGTGCTCCGGCTTTCACGAAGCATTCCACCAGGTAATCCAGTTCATCCGTCGTCAGTGCTCTGGGCTTGACGTTGTAATTCAGGCTGTAAATCGACGAGGGCGCTTCCGTTCCGCCGAATTTGCATCCGAACAGGGAAAGCTGAATGAAGATCTTCGTATCGTAAGCATGCACCTTCTTGACGAGCTCGGCGTGTGACTCTATCAAGTAGTCGTCGAACAGGCCGATCAGGGGTGCGTTGCCCGTGGCCAGCTTGTTGTGCACACGGGTGAAAGAAGTCAGAATCAGACCGGTTCCTCCCGCCGCGCGCTCTTCAAAATACCTGATCGATCTTCTCGGCCATTTATCGTCGGAGCTGTAAAGGCTGGTCCCCATGGGCGCCAGCGCAACCCTGTTGGGTATTTCGACGTTGCCGAGTTTCAGTGGTGAAAACAACGATTTCAGTTTCATTCTATGCGTCTCCCTGTCTGCAATTGCACGCTTCAATTCAGGTCAATTTTTTCTTGCCGGTATAGGCGAAGACCATCAGCATGATTATCAAGCCCTGGATGAGCAGCTTGACGCCGTGCACCAGACCCAGCATGTTCAAAAGGCTCGAAAGCAAGGTGATGATGATCACCCCGATTATGGTTCCCATGATGCTCCCCTTGCCGCCCGCGAAGGTGGTGCCGCCTATGATCACGGCCGTAAGGGAGTCCAGGGGGTAATAGTCCCCGCCGACCAGTGTCGGCTGGCTTTTCAGATATCCGGCCCATATGATTGCGGAAATGGCGGTCAGCAGTCCGCTGATTATATACACATAGAACAGAATCCTATTGGGATTTATGCCGGCCATGTATGCTGCTCTGGGATTTGCTCCGCAGGCGAATATGTAGCGTCCGAAGACCGTTTTTCTCAAGACGTACCATGTAACGGCGGCAATAACCGCCCATAGAATTACAGCCGCGGGAATGAAACCGAACACTTTTCCCTGCCCGAGATAGGCGACGAATTGCGGCGCTGATCCCCTGGCGAATCCTTTCGTGTACAGGTAGGTTATTCCCGTCACGAGGCTCATCACCCCCAAAGAACCTACCAGAGGAGAAATCCTGAATTTCATCACCAACAGTCCATTTATCATCCCCACGAAAGCGCCCACCGCCAAGGAGATTGCCAAGACCTGGACAAGGTATTGATCCCGCCCCATCGAGACGGCACATATGAGAACCACCACCAGGGTTGCATAGGCACCGACGGACAGGTCGATGCCCCTTGAGATGATAAGCATTGTCTGGCCGATACTCATGATTCCCAATATGGAAGCTATTCGCAGTATGAACAGTAAATGCGTCGGTTCGAGCAGTTTGGGCGATAATACTCCGGCAATGATCAATAAAATGGCCAGAGAAATGTAAACGCCACCCTTCTTGAATATCCCGATGAAGATATCGAGATAGCTGATCTTCTTCCTCTTTGTAATACTCTGATGGCTGCTCATTTACATGATTCTCTTATTTTCTGTCTCTCTTGAAAGAATTGATTATCATCGCCAGTATGAGCAATCCTCCCCTGAAAATATATTGGTAAAACGGCTCGACCCCGCTCATATTAAGAGCATTGTTTATCATTCCAATTATGGCTGCTCCCCCGAACGCACCGATCACATAACCATCTCCCCCTGCGAAGGTCATCCCGCCGATAATCGCCGCCGTCAGCGAGTCCAGGGTATACGAGTTGCCGATCAACGGCGCGCCGGATCCGATTCTGCAGGCCAATATCAATCCGGCGACGCTGGCCATGATCGCGGAAATAACGTAACCACCGATTCTGATTCTTTTGGTATTTATCCCGGCCATTCGGGCATATGCTTCGCTTTCGCCCGTGGCATAGGTGTACAGGCCGAACACATTTTTGCTCATGACAAAAGCAAAAACAAGATAAGCCACGATGACCAGAATTATTGGAACAGAAAGAATATTGAACCGGTAAACGATGATATTTGAAAGCGCCCGGGGCACCGAACCGCCGGGCGTCGACTTGTACCACAGGACGACGCCTTGTATGACATACGACATGGCCAATGTGACAATCAAGGGCGGTATATAGGTTTCATTGCAGATCACCGCGTTGATGAGCCCGATGAGAGCTGCTATGGCAAATATCATCAACAGGCCGAGGAGTATTCCCGCAGTGGAGCTTCCCATCAGGTTCGCAGCGATTACGGTGACAAGTGAAATTACCGACCCGACGGAAAGGTCAACTCCTCCTCCGATAAGGACCACTGCCTGGCCCGCGGCAGCTATCGCCAGAGGCGCGATTTGAACCAGAAGGTTCGATAGATTTGCCGGAGATCTGTATAAAGGGAAGAGACTGTAGGAGACAAGAAAAAGAGCAATCAGAAAAACATATGTATAGAGTACGAAAGAGTATCTGCTTAGATTCCGGAGCCTGAAGCTGAGTCCAGTCATGTTATCTTCCATTGCTGCGCACAGTCCTTCTGCTGAAATGCAGTACTGGGCGGCTTTTCAGCCGCCCAGTACCCGCTGTCCGGTTCTGTACTATTTCATTCAAACAGTTCTTTCAGTTTTTTCTCAGGCAGGTAGGTAGGCACTCGTATTCTGTCCGGAAGATTTGGCAGAATCAGCTTGTCGACGTCCGCATAGGAAAAGGTCGGCACGGGCAGTATGTTTTCCTTCTTGAACGACTTTCCCTGCAGTGCAGCCAGACCGATCTGCAAAGCATCCACGCTCATTGTGGACGGCTTGCTGACGACCTCTGCTTGCAGTCCCTTGTCATGATATTTCTTCCACAGCTTCATTTCCCTGTTCTCGCCGTGCCAAAGAATGGGAACAAAGCGAATATTGTTCTCCGCGAACATCTCGACGATGGAACCAGGTTCGGAGAAAGTCCATATGGCGTCTATATCCGGTTGCGCGGCGATGAGATCCTGGACCACTATCTTGGTCTTGCTGGAATCCCATTCACCGTACACTTCCGGCAGGCAGGTTATATTGGGGTATTTGTTGAAAACCGACATGGCGCCTGAATGTGTATCGTTGGCGGCACCTGTGCCGGCTATTCCGTTGATCATGGCAACCTTGCCTTTTCCATTGATGGCTTTCGCTATGTACTCCGCGGATTTGACTCCCCACTCGACATCAGAAATGTTGACGTAGGCAGTGTAATTCTTGCTGTTGATGGCCGAGCCGAAAACGACCACCTTTATGCCCTGGCCCATGGCCTGATCAATGGCATTGACCAGGTTATCGGGTGTGATGGGGGTAATAAAAATGATGTCGCACCCCTTGGCGACCAGGTCCTCGAAGTTTGCCAGGTTCTTAGTGACGTCTCCATCAGAGCTCGTGTAATAGACATTTTTTACGAGCCCGGAATCAATGTTCTTCTGCACCGCAAATTTGAACTCTTCGGCCAGCTGAAGGGACCAGGCGTTTCCCACCCAGTAGATATCATAGCCTACGACGAAGCCTTTTGTCTTTGGGCCGGCGGCAAACAGACCGCCTCCGAGAAAGGCCACACAAAGGACAATTGCGATCAAAAAGATAATTCGCCTCTTCATACTTCATTCCTCCTTGTGATTTTGCCCGCTTCAGAGTCTCGTGTCCAACCCTCCATGGAACGCTGAATCCCTTTTTCATCACCTCCTTTGCCTGGAAAACGATCCATGTCTCCGATCGTCAAGAAGCCGCCAGCGCCGGATGCATGCAACAGGCCGTCATGATCTTCTCTTCGGTCGCCTCTTCGCTTGTGAAAATCTCCGCTAAACGGCCCTCAGCGAGAATCGCAATTCTGTCGCACATACCGAGCAATTCGATCATGTCACTGAAAACAACGACGATTGAAATTCCCTCGTTCGCCAGGTCCCGCAGAACCTTATAGATATCTTCTTTCGTACCTACGTCTATCCCCTGGGTCGGTTCGTCGAGCAGAAGCAGCCTTGGCTTGTTTACCAGCCATCTGGCCAGAACGACCTTCTGCTGATTGCCGCCGCTCAAAAACTGTGTTTCCATTTCCTTGTTTGAAACTACAATGCCAAACTCGTCTATTTTCGAATCTACGACTTCCTGCTCTTTCTGCTGGTTCAGGCCGACGAGCCTTCTATAGTCCTTCAAAGTCGCTATGGATATGTTTTCCTTTACGCTTCTGCACAGGAAAAGCATTTCGTTTTTTCGATCGCTCGAAACATAATAGATCCCTCGCTTGATGGAGCTGGCGGGGCTTATATTATCGAGTGTCCCGTTTTCGAAGGCTATCGTGCCGGAATCTATTTTCAAAACGCCGAATATCGCATTCAGCAGAGAGGTCTGGCCCATTCCGACCAGACCACCCAATCCCAGGATTTCACCCTTTTCTATGTCCAGATTGACGTTGTGGATGGAACCCTTGACTGAAACCTTCTCCAGTTTCATCAGCGTCTCTCTGGGCGCATCCGTTTTTCTGGCTGGAAATATTTTTGACAGTGTCCTGCCTACCATTTTATTTATGACTTCGTCCTTGTTGATGTCCTTCAACGAAGTCGTTTCGACCAGGCTTCCATCTTTGAGAATGGTGACGTTATCCGCAATTTGGAATATTTCCTCTATTTTGTGTGACACATATACGATAGTAATATTCTGTTGTTTTAGGTTGCGAATTATTCTGAATAGATTATCGACTTCGCTTTTCGAGAGGGTAGCGGTTGGCTCGTCCATTATTATCAGGTTCGCGTTGGCGTACAGGACTCTCGCGATGGCCACGAACTGGCACTGGTCTATCGCCAAGTCTTTCACAAGCGTGTCGAGGTCGAGTTTGATGCCTATATCATTCAATATATTGGTGCAGACAGCTCTCGAGTATTTTCTATCTATTATTCCGAACCTGGTATACTCCCTTCCCAAAAGGATATTCTGCATTACTGTCAGGTTCCGCATCAGGCCCAGGTCCTGGGGAATCATGAAAAATCCCAATTCCTTCATTTTTTTCGGGCTTCCTTTGGGCAGAACCTCTCCCTTATATTCAATCCTCCCGCGGTCGTAGTCATAGACACCGCAGATTATTTTATTGAGGGTGGACTTGCCGGCGCCGTTTTCGCCTACAATTGCCCTGGTCTCACCTTTTCTCAGAGTCAAGGATACGTCGTCAAGGACTGTAACCCCTGAAAAGCTCTTAGTGACACTGCGAACGGATAGGATAGTCTGCTTGTCCATAATTTAGATCAGGATCCAGAATTAATAAATATTTTAGCAGGTCTCCATTTGGCTGTCAACGATTAGTTTAAAAAGAAGGGGCTGTTGCCAAACTCCAATTTGCATCAAATGAAGATCCGCTGTGCTTTTTAAGTTGTACCTGCTGGGGTATCTCTTCGGCCTCTCCTCTGAGAGACGACTCTTTCGGGAGCTCCAGGTCAACCTCGCCTACCGCTGGTTCCTCGGTTATGAGCTTGATGAGACGCTGCCCGATCACAGCATCCTCAGCAAGGCTCGCCAGCGCTTTCCCCCGGAGCTCTTCGAGCGGCTTTTCAAGCACATTGTTCGGCTGTGCAAGGAAAAGGGCTTAATCTCAGGTGATTACCAATTCTTTGACTCCTCCATCGTTCGGGCAAACGCCTCAAAGGACTCCTTCAGGCTAAAGCTGCAAACAGAGGCGGAGTACCTGCAGGGACTCGAGGAGGCAGAGGAGCTGAAGAACAACTTCAGGGGCCACATCTTCGATGGTGCGGTGAACCCCGAGCGGATGGGCAAGCGTCGTCGCGCGGCCAAGAAGAACGACACTTGGCGCTCCTCAAGCGATCCTGATGCGCAGCTTCTTTCGCGCGGCGGCTCTGGTAGCCAGCCCGCCTACAAGGCGCATTTCTCAGTAGACAGAAAGCGGCGGATCATCCTCTCGGTGGACGGCTCGAAGGCGCCCGATGTTGTCGTGCTTGACGACGATGGTATGCTAGTGAAAAGGAGAAGCGCCATGAAACTGCTGAAGGACGTCTTCGTCGTCGGGGGCGGGGAATACGGGATCGGTCTCTCGCACGGTCTGGACTGCAACGTCTATCTCATCGACTGCGGCGACCAAGCGGTTCTGATCGATGCCGGGGTAGGGAAGGAGACGGAGAGGATAGTGGCGAACGTGGAAGGGGAAGGAATCCCGAGACTAAAGGTTCGAACCCTGGTCCTCACGCATACACACCTCGATCACTCGGGCGGCGCCAAGTACCTCAAGGAGACATGCGGAGCGCGGTTATTCGTCTCCGCGCTCGAGGCGGTCGCGCTCGAGCGTGGAGACGAGGAGGCTATCTCGCTTCCCCAGGCGAAGAAATCGGGCATCTATCCGCTCGACGTCACGTTTCCGGCGGTGACTGTCGAGTGCAAGGTCTTAGGCGGAGAGACTTTCACGGCGGGCAAGTATACGTTCACGCTTATAGCGACTCCCGGGCACAGCAGGGGTTCCCTCTCCGTGCTCGTCGACGGGGGAGAAAAGCGGATGCTCTTCAGCGGTGATGCCGTCTTCCTTCGCGGCCTCCTTGCTCTGCAGAACATCCCTGACTGCTCGATCACCGACTACAAGGTCGGGATGAGCCGGCTGGGCGGCCTGGGCATCGATTGCCTCTTCCCGGGCCATTTCGGTTTCACAATCAATTACGGTCAGAAGCACATCGATATGGCAATCGATGCGTTGAGCTCCCTGAGCTACCCGAAGAGCATCATGTGAGCTGGACGCCCGCCGGGGCGCTCTCAATCCATAACCATGCCGCCGTTGACATCGAGGATCTCCGCAGTGATGAAATCGGCCAGCGGCGAGAAAAGGAAGCAGACTGCGCCTGCCACCTCACGCGCCTCGGCGAGCCTCCGCAAGGGAATCTTTTCTTTCAGGGCTTCCCGTACCTCGGGGCTCCAGGCGGCGGCCATCGGCGTCCTCGTGCTTCCGGGACAGACTGAATTAACCAGCATATGGTGGGGCGCGGCGAACTGGGCCAGCGTTTTCGTGAGGCAGATGACTCCGGCCTTCGAGGCGGCATAGTGTGCTCCCACAGCGAGGCCTCCCGTCTTGCCCGCCGAAGAGGAGCCGAAGAGGAGATGGTGACGATCCTGCCGCGGCCCTGGCGGCACATGTATCGGAGGGCCTACCGGGCACAGAAGAAAGTCGCGCCGAGGCTGATACTCATTACGCGCTCCCATTCCTGCATGCCGATCTCCATCACGGGTGTCGTGCTCATCACCCCGGCGCAGTGGACCAGCGCGTCGACGCTGCCAGACGCCGTGGCAGCCTCCGAGAAAAGGCGTTCGACATGCGCACCGTCGGTCACGTCAGTCAGAACGAATTTCGCCCTGCCGCCGCGACCGCCAATCTCTTCCTCTGTATTCTTGCCCGCATCCGCGGCAATGTCAGCCACGACAATGGATGTTCCCAGCCCGGCAAGAAGGAGTGCGCACTCCCTGCCGATGCCGCTGGAAGCTCCGGTGATGACTGCTGACGTTCCGCTTAGGTCCAGGATGTCGCCGCTCACGAGATCTCCTTTGCTGCTTCTGATCATTTGTTCATGATTGTTCCCGGAAAATTTTACTTTCAAGAGGAATTTTCTTGACAAGACTACATAGCATGATAGCATACATCATAATAAGTCAAACACACAGTCAAAGGGAGGCTAAAGTCCATGAAACGATGGGGCATTCTTGCGCTCGCAGTTGTATTGGTGATCAGCAGCCTCGGAACGGCATTCGCCGGACCCAAGGAGAAGGTGGCGGTCAACACGGACAAGTATATGAAAGCGCCGCCCTGGGTCATCGGCTACGACATCTACTGGCTGGGCAACACGTGGTCGGCTCAGTTTGCCGAGGAGTTCAAGCAGGCGACAGCGATGTACGACCAGCTGGTGAAAGACGTGATCATCACAAGCTCCGAGGGCAGCGTCGAGAAGCAGATCAAGAACATCGAATCGATGATCGCCAAGAAGGTTGACGTCATCATTGTCACCCCCAACTCGACCAAGGGCCTTGCGCCGGTAATCAGCAAGGCGATGAAGGCGGGCATCCCCGTCGTCCTCAACGGCTCCTTCCTCGAGGGGGACAACTACACGACGTTCGTCAACGTGACCGACCAGGCGCTGGGCCGGGAAATGGCCCGCTGGCTGGTGGATCAGCTCCACGGCAAGGGCGACATCTTCTCCATCACCGGCCTGCCCGGGCTGGGCGTTGCGGAGGCCCGCTGGGAAGGTGCCATGGAGGTCTTCAAGCAGTACCCCGGCATCAAGGTCGTGGCCAAGGACGCCGGCGACTGGGCTGACCCGAAGACCAAGAGGGTCGTCTCCGACATGCTCGCGGCCCACCCGAAGATCGACGGCGTGTGGGGCGATACCCCGGGCCTGGGAATGGTCGAAGCCTTCGAGGAGGCAGGGGTCCCCTTCGTTCCCTTCGCCACCTGCTCTGACAACAACGGGTTCCTCAAGTACTGGGCGCAGCACAAGGACAAGGTGAATGCCTTCGGCGTCACCAAGCCCGTCTGGCTGAGCTCCGATGCTCTGAGCCTGGCCTTCCGGGTCCTTCAGGGAACGCCGGTGTTCAAGGACAACCTTATCCAGCCGTGCATCGTGACCAAGGGCAATGTCGATGATTTCGTTAGGTTCGACCTTCCCGACTCCTATTGGTGCCTCTGCCACCTCAGTGACAAGAGGGTGAAGGTGCTGTTCGGGTCCGAGTGACAGGATTTCCAGAAGACAGGCAATCGACCGCCCGCAGCCGCGGGCGGTCGAGCTGAGTCAACCTTCAATAGCGCATCATTCACAGGGAATAACCGTGGAGTCGAAGCACGCTGTACTTGCAGGGGCAGGATTTTATCATCGGTACAACCGGCCGATCTACATCATCTATGGGATCCTGGTCTTTTTCCTCGTCGCCAGCGCGGGATTGTTCCCCGCGTTCAGGAGCCCGGCGAACCTCTCTTTCCTCCTGAACCAGGCCGTCATCCTCG
>JBEKVA010000071.1:0-13955 GCA_049514475.1 Spirochaetia bacterium | reverse complement strand
GACGAGAGGGCTCAAAGCGCTTCGACCCGCGGAAAGCAGAAGACGAGCTCCCCGAGGACGTGCGCGCCCTCCCCTGCGTGGTCATTGCCGCCCAATCGGATCAGGTCTGCCTGGGCGGGAGCGGGAGGGCGGCGCACCCTGAAGCGATGCAGTTTCTCAGCATCCAGGAGCTTTATGCGTCTCTGAGGAAAACTCCTGGTCTCTTCGGAGTGCCGGGGCGTAAAGGCGCACATATTGCTCCTTCGATAAGGATTGCAGCGCTTGCCCTGCTCATTGGCATCCTTGGCGTGCTGGTCCTGTACAAGAATGTCTGGATGGCCGAGGCACACCTGTCACGGCTGAAGGGGACTCACGCAATCCTGCAGGAGCAGAGTGAATGGGCGATTGCCGTTCAGGCAGAAATGGATTCGCTTCGCGCTGAGACGACGAAACTGAACGCAGAAAGACCGCAGGATATCTACCTGCTGCTGTCCTCGTTGGCCGCAGTGCTGGGAAGCGAGGTCCGAATACGCAGCCTGCAGGTACACGGAGACAGCTTCCAGGTTGAAGCTATTGGAGCAAATCCTCTGCGGTTGATGGAAAGATTTCGGGAACACCCGCTCTTTGAAACCGTCAAGCTCTCACAGGTGATTCCCGACCCGCGGCTGGGCAAGGAACGCTTTTCATTTTCCGGAGTGTTCCATGGCCGCTAAGAGAGAAATTCGCCATATCGGCGCTCTTGCGGGAGTCATGATCGCGGCCGCGCTTGCAATAGTATTCAACCTGGGTGGGGAACGGCTGAAGACCGCGCACTCCAAAATCATTCAGCTCCAGCAACAGAATGAAAAGCTTCGGCAATCGATCAGTTTCGAGGTGCCGGCCATTTCTCTGAGAGACCAGCTCCAGCGAAACCTCGTTGTCATGAAGACACGCTATTACTCGCCGAACGAGATGAACCCGTACACCTTTGGGACCCTCATCAAGAAGAAGCTTGGCTCCCTGGGGCTGACCGTGGTTCGCTACCAGGTGATCGAGCTCAGGGACGCGAACAGCCTGGAGTTCTCCGTCTCTGGACCTATCGGATCCCTCGTCCTCTTCTTGAAGGAAGCCTCCGAATCCGAACGGTATTGGTCCATATCTTCCCTGGTGATCACGATGCGAGAAAGCACGGCTTCGGCGGATGCCGTGTTCAGGATCGGATATGAAGTCCGCGATTTCTAAGGTCGCCCAGTGGCTTCTTGTTACGGCGGCAATCGGGATACTGGCCGCTCTCGTCATTCCCTGGGCCGAACCGTCGGCTGCCAGCGCACCCTCGTCCGCCACGGATGTTCCCCCGGCGCTTCCGGCCCCTGACGCGGGCAGGATGCATGCCGCCTCTCCGCAGGCCATCGCGGCTTTGTTCGTAAAACAAAGTATTCCAGCCTCGGCCGCTGCGGTCCCGCGAACCGCGCCGCTGCCAGAAGCGAAAAAGCCCATAGACGCGCCCTGGCTGAGCTATCTCGGCTTCTACAGCGACGCACCAGGTGCGCCCTGTTATCTGCTGAAAGACACACGAAATGGTCACGTGATCCGGGTGCCCTCGAATGGGGACTCCAGTGAATGGGCGCTCCTGGAGAACTCGGACAAGCGGATGGTCATCAAGAACAGCGGCGACATCTATGTTGTGATGAAGAGGTAGCGCGATGAGAAACATCCTCTGGGTAATTCTCTTGAGTGCCTCCGTGCTGCTCGGGTGCGCCTCCGTGAGTAGGAACAACGGGCGGGAGTTCGAAAAAGCGCCCTTGTTCGGGATGATGTATGATGAGGAGAACCAGCCCTGTGTCGGCGTGAAGCTGACCGTTGATGGCGTGAGAAGTGAAAACGATACGGGGCTTGTCACCGACATTCGCGGCAGGTTCATGCTTCCCGCCCTTTCCCGCGGCGAGCATGTGCTGGGAGCGACGAAGCCTGGCTACGAAGATCTCAGCGTGAAGATCGTTTTCCTCAACAGGACTGATGTACTTTTTCTCAGGATGACTTCTTTCGGGCAGCTCCTGGCAAAAGCGGAGAAGGCACTTGAAGAGAAGAAATGGAATGAAGCCGAGGCTCTCCTGGCAAGGGCAGAGAAGCTTGATGCTGGTGACTCGGTGCTCCGTTTTCTCCTAGCGGTCAGGGCATACAAGACCGAGCGCTACAGCGAGGCCGTGGACATCCTGAATAGTATTCTGGCAAAGGGAGTCAAGGAGCCCTCGCTATACCTATTCCTTGCGGACATCTACCAGAAAGACCTTGGCGATCAGGCAAAGGCTATTGCGAATCTCGAAGCGTATCTGACCAGGAAGGCCAATTCGGACGTGGAGAAAAGGCTTGCAGAGCTGAAGAAATAGGGAAAGAGGGAAGTAGGGCCCTCGGGTAGACACGACGGTCCGCAGCAGCATATCTCACGTGGAATGCCCGAGGGAGTCGTTGATATTCTTGAAGTTGTCGAGATCAATGTAGGTCAGGGTAAACGCAGATGCTGAGGGTCCGATTTCATTTGGCAACGACACCATCTTGAAGAACGTACGCTTTGCCTTTTTCCGTGATCTCGAAAAAGACCTCCTTGTTCGACGCATCGAAGAACTCAACGAGGCCTTGGTCGTACAAGGTGTCCACATATTCGCTGAAAACCGTGTGGGTCAGTCGCTTCATCCAGTCGGCGAAATAGTCATCGGGAATGATGTCATTCCGCCCCTCGACGGTTCTCCATTGGCCATAGCGGCAAAAGCCTTTCAGCCTCTTGTCATGCCTGCATTTTTCGTACATCGCCTTGAGGATGAAAAGCTTATTGACATCTTCCATAGAATACTCCTCGCAAAATGCGCCGTCGCCGATCGGTTTCAATGTCACAACACAGGAGGCAGGGCGCACGTCACGAGGATGATGATTTCAACGTAGCATCACATTCAATTCCTGAGTCGCAATTTTGCTACACTCCTCCCTTCGACCTTTCTGTATAAAACCAGCCAAGGTATACTGATTGAGAAACTACCTTGACAATCATGGTAGTGTGCGTTATATTAACAACATAGAGGTTGGCGATATGAGTGAAAACAAGATCACATCCGATATGCTGCGCGGACATACCGACACGATGGTATTACGTCTCTTATCCGAGGCCGACCGCTACGGCTACGAAATTGTCAAGCTGATTGCCGAGCGCTCAGGCGGCGAGTATGAGTCAAAGGAAGCTACGATGTACTCCAGCGTCCGGCGGCTTGAAGCGGACGGTGATATCGAGTGGTACTGGGGCGATGAATCTCAGGGCGGACGGCGTAAGTATTTCAGGATCACCAAAAAAGGCAAAGCCACGTACGCCAGCAACAAGAGCAATTGGGAGTATGCAAAACGCGTGCTCGACAAACTACTGTAAGGAGGTTTGGTGCCATGAATGAGAAATTGACAAACTATTTGAACGGCGTTTTTGCGCCCTACGATGGGGTAAAAAGCGTCGATGAACTAAGGGCCGATCTGCTCTCCGATTTGCAGGAGCGGTTCCGTGAGCTCACAGCCGCGGGCAAGGACGATGAAACGGCTTTTCAGATGACAATCGACAGCATCGGCGACATCGAGCAAACGGTGCGGGAGGCCGCCGGCCTTTCCCGCTCGCTGGAGCGGCAGGTTCTGACGAACTTCAGCGCGAGCAACTTGCCGAAGAGCGACTTCGCGGGCGTTACCGCACATAAAGGGAAATTTGAAGCGAGCGCGCTGCGCGGGTCTGACTTTTCGGGCGCCGACCTGACCGGCAGCTCATTCAAGGCCAGCGACGCGCGCGAAGCCAATTTTGACGGGGCAAATCTGACGGACTGCAATTTCTACGCCCTCGACCTTACGGATGCGAGCTTCAACAGGACCATTCTTGTCCGTACCGAATTCAACACGTCAGGGCTGACACGGGCAAAATTCGCAAATGCAAAACTGATCGACGTCAAGCTGACCGTGACCGACCTCAGGGAGACGACCTTTGAAAACTGCATCTTCAGCGGCGTGGACTTCACGTACAGCGACCTGCGTGGGATGCACCTGGACGGACTGATCTTCATTGGCGTCAAGTTTGGCACGGCGGCGTTGAATGAAGTTACGTTTAAGGGCGCGACGCTGAAAAATGTGTCCTTTACACCGCCATGGTCCCTGACCAAGAAATACTACCGTGCCTTGAAAACCATTTCCTTTGACGGCGCGATGATGGACAAGCTGACCTATGCAGCGCTCAAGGGTATGGAAGTCGATTTGTCAAAGGTTACTGTCATATAGGAGTAGACATGCAAGGCATAGCAATCCAGGTGAAGGGACTGCAAAAGTCCTACAAGAAGCTTCATGTCCTCACGGGCGTGGATTTCGAGGTGGAAAAGGGCAGGATTTTTGCCCTGCTTGGCTCCAACGGCGCGGGCAAGACGACGATCGTCAGAATCCTCACCACGCTTCTCAAACAGGACGGAGGCACCGCAGTCGTAAACGGATTCGACGTTGCGTCAGAGCCCGGCAATGTGCGGCAGTCGATCAGCCTCACCGGGCAATTCGCCGCCGTGGACGAGATTTTGACGGGGCGGGAAAATCTCATCATGATCGCCAGGCTGCGGCACCTTGCCAATCCGCGTCACGTGGCTGACGACGTTCTGAAACGCTTCGGCTTGACCGAGGCCGCCGACCGCAGGGTGTCCACGTATTCGGGCGGTATGCGCCGCAGGTTGGACATCGCCATGAGCCTTATCGGAAAACCGCAGCTCATTTTTCTCGACGAGCCGACCACCGGGCTTGACCCTGAGGCGCGCATCGAGGTCTGGAAGGTTGTCAAGGAACTTGCCAAAGGCGGCACGACGGTGCTCCTGACGACGCAGCAATTGGAGGAAGCGGAACAGCTTGCCAATCAAATCGCCATTCTGCATGAGGGCAGGATCATCGCCAGCGGCACGCTCGCGGAGCTGAAGAAGCTGTTCCCGCGCGCAAAGGTGGAGTATGTCGAGAAACAGCCAACACTGGAAGAGATTTTCCTCGCAATCATCGGAAAGAAGGAGAAAAAGTAAATGGAAACGATCGAAAAACACTATTTCAGCGACATGGGCGTGATGCTTGGACGTTCCTTGCGCCATATCCTTCGCAGCATGGACACCATCATCACGGTCACCCTCATGCCGATCGCGATGATGCTGCTGTTCGTCTACGTGCTCGGCGGCGCAATCCAGACCGGCACGGACAACTATGTGAATTATCTGCTGCCCGGCATCCTGCTGATTGCGATTGCCAGCGGCATATCCTATACGGCTTACCGCCTGTTTATGGATATGCAAAGAGGCATCTTCGAACGGTTTCACTCCATGCCGATTGCGCGTTCGGCCGCGCTGTGGGGACACGTGCTGACCTCGTTGGTATCCAACGCGATTTCGGTTGTCGTCATCATTCTCGTCGCGCTCCTCATGGGCTTCCGCTCGTCGGCGGGAGTACTGTCATGGCTCGCCGTAGCCGGCATACTCGCGCTTTTTACGCTGACCTTGACATGGATCGCGGCGATTGCAGGATTGTCCGCAAAATCGGTGGACGGCGCAGGCGCCTTTTCCTACCCGATTATTTTCCTGCCGTTTATCAGCTCGGCGTTCGTGCCAACCAGATCGATGCCGCCAGTTGTTCGCGCCTTTGCCGAAAACCAGCCAGTGACCTCGATAGTGGACGCCATCCGTGCACTATTGTCAGGTCAGCCTGTCGGCAATAGCATTTGGATTGCGCTCGCATGGTGCCTTGGTATTCTCGTGGTTGCGTACGTGTTCGCAATGCGGACGTACAAACGCAAAGCAGCATGAGTCAACGAGGGCGTCACACGGATTCCGGATGAGCCATCTTTTTCAGATTTGCCAGAAGCTGGTTCCACATCAGCGCGGAGTGCTCCTTCATTTCTTTCGTGGCGATATTATCGTGCTGAAGAACCACGCGCACGCCTTGCTTCTCCTGGCTGAGACGGAATGTGAGAAGGTTGTGCGATCCTTCGTCTTCGGCTGAGCCGGATGCGGTACTCCAATGCGTGTATTGAAGCAAGGCGTTACGCTGCACGCCCTTAATCACACCCCTGTCCTCGAATGGCTTTCCCTCCCACAAGCCTTTCCAAACGATGGGACTGCCTACCCTGAAATCGCTTTCCACCGTCGAGCCCCAGAAAAGCTCGCCTGTCTTGGTCGGATTGACCAGGAGCTCCCAAACGGCACCAATGTCCGCCGAAATGACAGTTTCAACTGCCAGAGAATATCGTGTATCAGTCTTGGTCGACATTGCGCTCCTCCTCCATTCGCGTCGCGGGCCTCATAGATTCAGCCTGAATTTCCCCGCAGCCAAAAGTTACTGTATTTTCGGGCAGGTGCTTTGTAAAAACGCGACATGCGTGTAACGGCTCGAGATCCGGCAAAAGGCATCCTCAATTTCTCCTCGGCCCTCGAACTGTTCACGCTGCACCGCTTCACGCCGGCCGCAGACGTGCAGGCCTGGATAGACAGTTACTGGGTGGTCGAATGGGACCTCCCACGGGGGCTGCGCTATCGACAGACCAACCTTTCCCACGCGAGCCTCAATGTGGCCATCGAGCCGCGGGAAGCATTCCTGTATGGGGTGCCGGGGCGCACATTCGTAAGGACCATTACCGGCAAGGGACATGTGTTCGGCATCAAGTTCAGGCCCGGGGCATTTTTCCCATTCTATGGGAGGCCTGTCAGCGGGCTCACGGGAAAAGTCGTCAAACTCTCGCAGGTCTTCGGGGATGCAGGGCTGGCCTGGGCACAGGCCATGGACAACGCCTCCTCCGACCCGACACGTGCCGCGCTGGCAGATTCATTCTGGCGCGAACGTCGTGAAGCCTCCCCCGCGCGGTTTTCCGACAACGCTTCACTCTCCACCCTCACGGTGGAACGCATCATTTCAGATCGATCCATTCTCACTGTCGCCTCTGCCGCCATGGCGGCAGGTGTGGATGTGCGGACCCTGCAGCGGCTTTTTCACCGTGAGGTGGGAATCAGCCCCAAGGAGGTCATACGGCGCTTCCGCCTGCAGGAGTCGGCGCAGCGGCTCGCGGGAGACCCCGCGCTCTCCTGCGGCGATCTCGCCCTTGAGATGGGCTACTACGACCAGGCGCACTTCATTCGCGATTTCAAGGCGGTTGTTGGCCTATCTCCCGACGCGTACCGCCGCCGTCAGCGCAACGGCAGACGCTGACGCTGCTCACGCATGCGGCCTCTCCCCAGTTGAACGCCGCGCGTGCGGGGGGTATCATGCTGGCATGCAGCCGACGGTGATCCCCATCCCTCTCGGCTTCGTCTTCGCCTTCCTCGTCAGGGGAGAAAAAGACATCCTCGTTGATGCGGGAATGGCTGGCGCTCACCGCAGGATCATCTCGTCACTGCGCTCGCTGGGCGTGGATGTCGGGTCCCTTTCCCTTGTGCTCATCACGCACGGTCACGCGGATCACTTCGGCGGTCTGGCAGGCCTGCTGCCGCACCTGAAATGTCCCGTCGCGGTTCATGCGCTGGATGCAGAGCCGCTGCGCAGCGGCAAGAGCCCGAAGAGCACGCCTGTAGGCACCGTCGCGCGGGTCCTCATGGGCGCCACGTCCCACATGACGGCTCGACCCTCTGCGCCGGTGCAGCCCGACCTGCTTTTGAAAGGCTCCCTGGACATGCGCCCCTACGGCATTGAAGGCTCTGCCGAGCACACCCCCGGCCACACGCCTGGCTCGGTATCGCTGATCCTTTCCGGCGGAGAGGCGATCATCGCCGATCTTCTGCGGGGATCCATGCGCGCCGCTTCCGCGCCGCGCTGGCCGTTCGTGGCCGAAGACCTTGCCGAGCTGAAGCGGAGCATCGGCAGAGTCCTCGACCAGAGACCGCGGAAGCTATGGACATCCCACGGAGGCCCTCTGACGGCGGACGCTGTCAGGGCATTCCTGAAAACCCAGTCATGAGCAAAGGAGCAAACTGATGGCAAAATCCGCTGCGAAAAAATCCACGACAGCCTATCCGGTGACCCTGGAGGTCGACTACCCGGACAGGGAGATGAACCGGCTCTCGACATTCTTCCGCGGCATCTTCCTCATCCCCCCCGCGGTCATCCTCGCGCTGCTCATCGGCCCCGAGTGGGGCGGGCCGTGGGTGGCATGGAAGTTTTTCGTCCTGCCCGGCGGCGCTCTCTTTCTCCCGACGCTGCTCATGATCCTTTTCCGGCGCAAGTACCCCCGCTGGTGGTTCGACTGGAACCTGAACATCACACGGTTCTCGGGGCGCGTGGGCGCGTATGCGGCTCTGCTCACCGACGAGTTTCCCTCTACGGAGCGGGAGCAGGCGGTGCACATCGGCATCCCGTTCCCCAACGTGAAGAGAGACCTCCTGCCGGGTATGCCGCTGGTGAAGTGGTTCCTCGCCATCCCGCACGTCTTCCTGCTGTTCTTCATGGGCATTGCGGCGGGGTTCTGCGTGTTCGTCTCGTGGTTCGCCATCCTCTTCACTGGCCGCTTCCCGAAGGGACTGTTCGATTTCGTGGTGGGGGTGGGACGCTGGTCGCTGCGCGTGGGCGCCTACGCCCTTTTGCTGGTCACTGACATCTATCCGCCCTTCTCGCTGGACTAGGAGGGCTTTCCCGGCAGGTGATGCACCGCGGCCGGGTTCGTGAAGAGCAATTCCTCGGCAACCTCCCGCGCTGCATCGAAATCCCCGTGCAGAGCGGAGGACTCGTCATCGAGCAGGATTGAAAGTGCATCCGCAACCGCCAGGCGCATGGAGCGGTACTTGGCGGCAAGCATTTCCACGAACCGCGCATCCGTGAACCCGCAGGCAATCGATGAGAGCGGCCCCATGCTGAGCTGATCGCGGAGCATGCGCGCAATCTTGTGCCTGCGGAAGTAGTGCCACCACGGTCCCGCGGAGACATTGCCGACCTGCTTGGCCGCGTTGGCCATGTCGTTGTACAGAGCCTCGTGCGCGCAGATGTATTCGAACCGCACGTTGGGAAAGCGCGACCACACGGGGTACTCGTCCTGGGCCAGGCGGGGGATGGGCGCGGGAATGGACTGGATCTCGCGCGCCCAGTCCATGAAGTGCGTTGCGCCGCCGCAGAGCTGGATGCAGCACCCGAATCGGTTCCCCGTCTCGCGGTATTCCCTGCCGATATCGTCAAGTGCTTCCAGCATTGCCTCTGCCACGCAGGAGATGACCTGCTGCCGCGTGTCCCCGTCGAGCTGCGCCTTGTGGTGGCGGATGGCCCAGAGCACCGTGGATGCGGAGTACGGCCTGCTGAATCGCCAGTCCTCTGCCTGGAAACCGTCCACGTAGAGGATGCGGCTCTTCGGGTTGGTCTTGGGGCTGCGCAGGATGCGGAAGAAAAATCCGCGCACCGCGTCCTTGAGCTGCGCCACCGTGCCGATGGGACTCTCCAGGTACTCCTCGAGGTGCAGCAGGTATTTCTCCGCCTCGAACTTGTGTCCCTGCGTGAAGAGGCCGAAATCCGTGGCGCGCTCGGGCCACAGGAAGCCGTTGAAGTCGAACATCGACCACGCCTCGGGGTGCGTGGCCCAGGTGAGATCCACCTGTGATGGGTGCACGGGCGGCACGAGGGGTATCCTGTCCCTGTTCTCGATGCTGGTCACGTAGGCGGTGATGTTGTTGGAAGAAAGGACGCGGCCCGCGAAAGCCGGGTCGTGGCGCTGGGCCGCGACCGCGTCGCAGACAGTGTCGAAGCGCGCAGGATCCAGGGGGTCGATGCCTCGGGGCACCCCGTCGTAGAGCCGGAACATGATGCGCAGCCACTCGGCATACTCGGAGTAGCGGCTGTCGTGCAGCTCTCCCAGCAGGTAGCGCCCGGCATCCCGGCGCTCGCGGTCCGAGTTGCCGCCGATCATCTTGATTGCCTGGTCCAGGCGGTTGCCCGAGCCTTCAGCGATTTCGGCGAACCACGAATAGAAGAGTGCGTGCGTCGCGTCGGTCATGGTGCGCCGCACCAGGCGCCCCGCGCGGACACCGGCCTCCACGACGGTGCGGGAGGGACGGTTGACCGCCGCCTGCGTGCCGGCGAGATTTCCGCGCGCTACCTCTTCTGTGAAACCGGTGAGATCATCCTGGATGTGCGTGTGGGCATCAACGGCGGGGATGGCCTGGACAATGTCGGCGATCCTCCGCCATGTTTCCGCTGCTGGTGCCCCCGGCATTCCCTGCCGCCTTAGCAGCAGTCCCCGTGACCTTCGGAGCCCTCAGCGTGCGAACCGCACCCGGAGCCGCAGTTGCATTCCTTCTGCGGGGCAGGGTTGGGGTTGTCGATCAGGAAGCCCTGGTTGTCAGGCTCGTCGACCCAGTTCACCAGTGAGCCGTCCATGTAGGAGAGGCTCTGGGGGTCGACGACGATCTTCACCCCGTTGGATTCGAATATCTGGTCGCCCTCCTCGGGCTCCTTCTCGTCGATTCCCATGCCATAGCGATAACCCGAGCACCCCAGGCCCGCGACCCACACCCTGAGGGTGGCGCCCATCTTGCCCTGTTCCTGGAACAATGAAGCGAGCTGGCCCGCAGCCTTGTCCGATACCAGAATAGCCATACTGGAGTATATAGAAAGAATTCGATGCGAAGTCAAGGCGGTGGGGGGCAGGCCGCGCCGCACGACTCGTTTCAACCAGGCTGCCGCCCGTCTTGTTGCCCCACGCGGGCTTCTGCTACACTCCGCGCCATGAATGCCAAGGAAGAGGCCCTCAGTCTCGTGCGCCGTACCGTCCGGGAGATGGACGGTTATGTTCCGGGCCTCCAGCCTGCTCCTGGGCAGCGCTTGGTGAAGCTGAACACGAACGAAAACCCCTACCCTCCCTCCCCGCGGGTGATAGAGGCGCTGAAAAGCGCCGCTGACGGGACCGTGCGGTTGTACCCGAACCCGGAGGCGACGCCGCTGCGCGTCCAGGCGGCGGCCACCTACGGACTGCACCCCCAGCAGGTGATGTGCGGCAACGGCTCGGATGAGATCCTCTCCCTGATCCTGCGCGCATTCATCGACGAGGGAGACACCATCGTCTACTTCCAGCCCTCCTACTCGCTGTACCCGGTGCTCGCCTCAATCGCGGGGGCGCGCACGGTATCCGTCCCGCTGCCCCGGGTTGCCAGTGCGAAAGAGATGAACGACATCCCGGTGCCCGCGGTGAGGGCGAAGCTCTTCTTTCTTACATCGCCCAACTCCCCTTATGGCGTGGTGTTCCCCACGAAGTGGACCGCCCGCCTGCTGGCGGAGTTCCCCGGCATTGTGGTGGCTGACGAGGCGTACGTGGATTTTGCCGATGAGTCCAGCCTGCCCCTCCTGGCCGCCTACCCGCGGCTCATTGTGGTGAGGACCCTCTCCAAGGCGTACTCCCTGGCGGGGATGCGCGTGGGGCTTGCCTTTGCCGAGGAGGGCCTGATCCGCGAGATGATGAAGGTGAAGGATAGCTACAACGTGAGCAGGCTGGCGCAGGTGGCAGCCTGCGAGGCGCTCGCGGACGAGCGCTACTTCCGCACCACGCGGGACAAGGTGCTGGCCACCCGCGCGCGCGTGGCCGCCCGGCTGGTCGACCTGGGGTTCACGGTGCTGCCCTCGGGGGCGAACTTCGTGTTTGCCGTGCCCCCCGCGGCACACCCGGCGAAGCCGCTGTTCGAGAAGCTGCTCGCGCGGGGCTTCCTGGTGCGCAGCCTGAGCGGGTCCGACGTGGCGGACGGGCTTCGCATCAGCATCGGGACCGACCCCGACATGGACGCTCTGGTGAGCGCCATCCAGGAGGAGACGCGTGGCGGTAAGTAAAAAAATCCTCGCCAGCATCGAGAACTCCTCCTGGATCAGGAAGATGTTCGAGGCGGGCAACCTCCTGCGCGCAAAGCACGGGGCGGAGAAGGTCTGCGACTTCAGCCTGGGCAACCCTGACGTGGAGCCGCCTGCCGCATTCCAGCAGGCCCTGGAGGAGGTCGTTGCTTCCGCATCCCCGCGCAAGCACGGGTACATGCCCAACGCGGGGTACCCCGACGTGCGCGCGGCGGTGGCGGCGCAGGTCGGCCGCGAGCAGGGATGCCGGCTCGCCGGTGAGCAGGTGGTGATGTCCGTGGGTGCAAGCGGCGCCCTGAACTCGGTTCTGAAGACGATCCTCGACACGGGGGACGAGGTGATTGCGAGCATTCCCTGCTTCATGGAATACAACGCCTACGTGGACAATCACGGCGGCAAGCTCGTGCTCGCCACGTCCAGGCCGGACTTCGATCTCGATGTCGATGCCATTGTGGCCCTGATCGGGCCGCGCACCGCGGCGCTGATCATCAACTCTCCGAACAATCCCACGGGTCGGATATATCCCGAGGCTACCCTGCGCAAGCTCGCCGCTGCGCTGCTGCAGGCGGGAAAGAAGACGGGCAGGACAATCTATCTCCTCTCCGACGAGCCGTACCGCAAGCTCGCCTACGGGGGAGCAAAGGTGCCCGGCATCATGGCCCTGTACCCGAACTCCATCGTGATGTCCTCGTACTCCAAGGACCTGTCGCTGCCGGGGGAGCGCATCGGCTACGTTGCCGTGAGTCCCACGGCGGATGACGCCGCGCGGTTGATCGACGGCATCATCCTGTGCACGCGCATCCTCGGCTACGTCAACGCGCCCGCGCTGATGCAGCGGGTGGTGTCACGGATCCAGGGGATGGCCGTGGACGTGGAGATCTATCGCAGGAAACGCGACCTGTTTTCCTCCGCGCTCTCCGCGATGGGATATACGTTCGCCGTGCCGGAGGGTGCCTTCTACATTTTCCCCAAAGCGCCGGGAGGCGATGATCTTGCCTTCGTGAACGCGCTGCAGGAAGAGCTGATTCTCGTCGTGCCCGGCCGCGGCTTCGGGATGCCCGGCTATTTCCGCATTGCCTACTGCGTGGACACGCCGGTCATCGAGCGCTCTCTCCCCGGTTTCCAGCGGGTCATGAATAAGCTGAAGGGATAGGGCCGCCCCGCCCGAGCCGGTGAGCCCGCGCCCCGCCGGAAGCCGTCGGGTCCCTGCCGCGGCCGTCTACAGCGGGAACGTGAAGCCGACACCGGAAACAAAGTCGGGTCCCATCATCCCGATATCCAGGGACAATGCGAGAAGCCGGAACATGCGAAATGAAAGTCCCGCGGCCCAGTCGAGACCCCAGGCGGTCTGGGGAAAGTACCCCGATGACTGGTCGACCGGCCCGGCGACAAGTCCGTAATCGTCCCAATAGCTCACGTTCGCATAGCCGTAGGGACCGTACCCGAGTGCCCCATCCAGAGTCACCCACCGTCCCAGGTGAATGTGCGCCGTTCCCATCGCGGCGAGCGCCCACCAGTCGGCGCTGATGTGCACGTTGTCGTAGGGGTAGTAGTTGGGACCGTCGTAGACCCCGGGAGCGCCGAGGTTCCAACTGGAAATGGCGAAAGAGCCTTTTGCGGCAATGCCCAGCTCGACGGGCCCGGTGCGCGCAAAGAGGTACTCGAGGCTTCCCGAGATAATCCCATCGGAGGAGCTGTTGTTCTGCACAGGCACCGTGAATGAAGGTGCCGAGAGACCGAACGTGCTGGAGGCGCTGCCATACTCGAATCCGATCGAGGCGCGCCAGGGGTCAGCGAATACGGGGAGAGCTCCCAGGAGGGCAACCGTCGTGAGTGCCGCTGCGAAAATGATCGGGTGCTTCATAACTTCAATCCTCGTCCCGCGAGGGACGTCAAGTCCATAAACACGGCATTAACTCGTCATAAATATACTGTTGTATTCCTCCGCTGTCCCGCCTGCACCTTCGGCGCCCCTGGGCCTCCTCAGGCCCCGGGTGTGACGGCTGGAGTTTTGCGGAGCGCTCGCGCCCACTTCCAGATGATCCCCTTGCGCGGTGCAAGGAGAAACGCCAGCAGGAAGAACGCCGTGGCGGTCAGGACGATGGCGGCGCCGGAGACCACATTCAAGTAGTAGCTTGCATACAGTCCGATGATGCCAGAAAGCG
>JBEKVA010000070.1:0-13964 GCA_049514475.1 Spirochaetia bacterium | reverse complement strand
CTTCAGCCGCTACTTTTCCACCAAGGGACCCGACAGGGGTTTGGGCACGTGGGGGATGCGCCTGCTGGCAGAGGAATACCTCGGCGGGAAAGTCAGCTTCACCTCCACGGAGGCCGAGGGAACGACATTCGTGCTCACGCTGCCTGATAGGCCGAGAGGCTGGTGAGAGCGGACAGCGCTGGTGCCCGCTGAGAGCGCGCCCTATCCGATCAAGCCGCGGATCCTGTCGTCCAGCGCCTTCTGGTCCTGCGTGAAGGAAGCGAGCCCCGCGAGGTTCAGCAGGGAATCAATGGCAAGCTCCCCGCTTGCCACCTTCTGTGCCCAGCGAGAATGCTTGGGGACCTTCCCGTCAGAGGCAATCTGCTGAAGCTCATCGTCGCTGAGCCGGGGGAAGAGGTCCCCCACGCCATGCTGGCGGGCGCTCTGCACCAGCTCATCCGCTGACGCCGGCGGGTTCGCGGCGACGGCGCGCGCGAAATCCTTCACCGCGCTGGACACGTCCCACAGCACCGACAGCCTGACGCGCTTTTCCTCCACTCCGGGACCGAGGGTCACCCGGTACTCTTCCTTCAGCCGGGTCCGCCACTTCCCGTCCAGTGACGAGCGCGCCTCCGCCGCCGTTGCCGTGGGGATGGTCATCACGTCCACCCCGGCAAGGTCGGCCACCTGCCCGCCACCGCGCATGCTGGCCGCGATCTGCAGGGTCTGCTTCCCGCTGGCGCGGGAGACCTCGCTGACGGCCCGCTGGCTGGCAAGGGTCGCCTTCTCCCCCACCAGGAGCCCGTCCCCGAGGGCGTTGTCGGAGACGTAGGCATTGCATCGCCCAAGAAATACATTCACAAAGCTGGGAGAGGCGAACACCGCGGAAAGGTAGTTCTGCCGCGCGCTGAACCCCAGGGTGAAGTTGACCGGGATCCCTTCCTGACGGAGAGCGCGTGTTGCCAGCAGCCCTGCCGCCGTGAGGGGCACCTTCACGATGAAGCGATCGGGATCGATGGCGTGAAAACGGCGTCCGTAGGCAACTGCCGCCGCCACGTCATGCGCGGTGGCGGTGTGAAGCTCGACGCTCACATGGGTGCCGAAGGTATGCACCAGCCGCTGCCCGTGGAGGGCGTTCAGGAGGAAGGCGATCTCGATGACCTTCTGCTCCTTCTCCATGCGCCCCAGCATGGCGCCCGCTTCCTTGATTACCCCGTCGTAGGTCCCCTTCTGGATCTCCTTGTTGAGCAGGGTGTTGTTCGTGGTGAGCCCGCTGAACTCGGCGGTCCACAGCTTTGCCGCCGCCTCGATGTCCCCCGTGTCCAGCCACAACGCCGTGCCGAGATCCTTCAGGCCTTTCCAGAACGGCTCGGGACGGAAGGCGCGCGCCTTCTCCCCGTTGGCCGATTTTTCCATGACGAACGAATGGATCTTCTCCAGTACCGCCTCATCCGTAATCACCTGCATGCCGCGCACCTCCGCCTGTGCACCTTGGTGCACCCATACTAGAAAATGCGTGCGGCGGCGGGGAAAATCAAGTTTTCGGCAGGAGCCCTTTTTCCTGGAACCAAAAACAGGTGTCGCGGACGCTCTGCGCGAGCTCCCGCGGATGGTAGCCCAGCTCGCGTTCGGCCCGTGCGTGGCTGACGCTCTTGTTGCCGCGCAGGACCTTCAGCGTGTAGCTGGTAAAAAGCGGGGCCCTGCCGGCAACCCGGCAGAAGGCAGTGGAAATGGGGGCCCAGGCCTGGGCGATGGGGAAAGGACACATCATGCGGGGCGGCCGCGCGCCGCTGACGGCGCACACCAGCTCTGCCAGCTCCGCCATGGAGGCCCAACGGCCGCCAATGATGTAGCGGCTGCCCGCCCGCGCGGTCTCCGCGGCGCACACCGCGGCTTCCGCGATGTCGCGCACGTCCACCCAGTCGAAGCCGCCCTCGATCAGCATCGGATAGCTGCCCTTCGCCATCGCAATGACGGCGCTGCCCAGCAGCGACGGTTTCCAGTCATTCGGTCCGATGATGGCGGTGGGATTGATGATCACCACGTCAAGACCGCCGGCCGCGGCGCTGCGCACCTCGGCTTCCGCCTGCGCCTTGGAGCGCGCGTACGGGGAGCCGTCCCCGTTGCTGACAAACGGCCGCTCCTCGTCCAGCGTCACGTCCAGCGGCCGGGGGCTCAACGCCTCGATGGAGCTGAAGTGCACCAGCCGCCGCGCTCCCGAGCCTCGGAAGGCGGACAGGACGTTCCGTGTTCCCTGGAGGTTGATCGCCAGGACATCGCTCCTGTCGAATGCCGTGATGGAGATCTGCGCAGCCGCGTGGAACACAACGTCGCGGCCTTCGAATGCCCGGAAAAGGGATTCCGCGTCGCGGACGTCAGCGCTGAACTTCTCCACGTCCAGGCCCTCGAGGCCCCGTACGTCCTTTCGGACCACGGCGCGGACCTGGTGGCCCTGGGAAAGAAGGACTTTGGCAAGATTGACACCGACGTGACCTGTTGCGCCCGTGATGACTGCTTTCATGTTTCCTACCACGACTCCCTATGCTATCGACTGGCATAGTATAATCAGGGAACCAGAGGCATACAACATGGGCTGAGCTGACACGCGTACTTGCATCGCGGCGCTGGTTTTCTATATGGTGGGGCAGGCCCGAGCCGTGAAATCCCTCACCTTCATCCTGCTGACATGCTTGTGCGCCTCCGCCTGGGGCGTGGGAGAAAGCAGCTTCTCGGACCAGCTCGCCGCAAAGGGAAGACTGCGCGTGCCAATTGCCCAGGCGCGGGAGCTGGAATCAAAGCTGGGCCAGCTCTTCATCGTCAACGTGGACGGCTTTGGGACCACGGGGGACCTTGCCCTCGAGCCAGGGTTTGTCCCGATGCTCAAGCGATTGCAGATCGGCGGGGTCATTCCCCACTACGGGAGCACGAGCTACGAGCGGATACGGCGCACCAATCTCGCCCTTGCCGGGATGACCGACCTTCCCCTGCTTCTCTGCTGCGACATCGTGAAGCTCCGCGGCGCGGGCCGTACGCTCTCCTTCGGCGACGGATACGTCGGCGGGTTCCTGGGCCGCTATCGGGTGCTGCCCGACGACGTGCTGGAGACCCTCGCCCGGCTGAACGCCTTCACATTCGCTGCCATCGGCATCAACGTGGCACTCGGCCCCACCGTGGACACGAGCACGGGGGATAAGCGGACCGAAGACCGGGCGCGCATTGTGATCGCGCAGCTTCGGAGCTTCGGCCTGGAGCCCGTGATCAAGCATTTCCCCTACCTGCCCACGGGAGCCAACCTGCACCGCCAGTCCCCCGATACGCGCCTGCCGCTTGCGGAGGCACAACGGCGCTTCGCGATCTTCGGCGCGCTCTCCGACGATGCGGGGATCATGATGACGACTCACCTCTACGACTCCCTGGTGGACAAGAGCATCGCCACCTTCTCCCCGCTGTGGAACGGCATCCTGCGCCAGCAGACGGGATTCGACGGCCTTCTCATGTCGGACGGCCTTCTCATGCTGAAGAATTATGCCGACAGGTCGCTCCTCTCCGGCGGGCCCGGCGGGCCGGGGATTTCCGGCATTGATGAAACTGCCCGCTGGGCGATGCGGGCAATCCTTGCCGGTCACGACATGGTCATCGTCGAAGGGTCGGCGGCGCAGACCTACCACGCCTTTGAAGGGCTTCTCACCGTTGCCTGCGGGGGGAGCGCGACGGGGGCCGCCCTCAGGACGCGCATCAACGATGCTTACGACAGGATCACGGCCTGGAAAAAGGCGCACCTCGACACTCTCCGCCGCACAGTCGATGTCCCGCCTGCCGTGATGCAGTCGGTGATTGCCGCCGTGCCGGCAGAGGATGCCAACCTGCGCACCTTCACCTTCGACGCTGGAACGCTGGCGCGGCTGCAGCCGGCCCTTCTTGCCGCCGAGGTGGAGCGGTAAAGCGATGAGCGCCGCGGCACTGTGGGTCGTCTTCTCCCTTTCCCTTCTCATGTCCCTGAGCGGCGCCCTCATGCCCGGACCGCTTCTCACCTACACGATTGCGCGCACGCTGCGCACGCCGCGCGGCGGGTGGCTGACAGGGGCGCGCGTCATTGCCGGCCACGCGGCGCTGGAGAGCGTGCTTCTCATCGGCCTCATGCTCGGGGTGGTGGAGTTCCTCCACGCGCCCCTTGCCGCGAAGATCATCGGGGTGGCCGGCGCCGTGCTCCTTTTGTACATGGGCGTCGGGCTGATCCGCGAAACGGTGCGTGGCAAGGGAATGGACCTCGCGACGACGGAAGGCGACGACGGGCAGGGAAGCCGCTCCAGCATCGCCAGCAGAATGCCCCCCGTGCTTGCCGGGGCGCTGGTGTCCATGAGCAACCCCTACTGGTGGATCTGGTGGGTGACCATCGGCTCCGCGTTCCTGCTGCGCTTCCAGATCACCCTGGACCGCTGGCAGGCGCTGCTCGCATTCTTCCTGGGCCACGAGCTGGGTGACCTGGGGTGGTACTCGGCGGTCTCCATCATTCTCCACCTGGGCAGGAAGCGCATCCCTCGCGGCGTGGCGGCTGCGATCATCGGCATCTGCGGGGTGGCAATCATCGCATTCGCCGTGTACCTGGGCATTTCGCCGTTCCTCTCGCATTGACAGAGAGCCCGAAATCTGATATCTCAGGGACAGGCTCTCCGCACTCCCCTCTGTATGAAGGAAGGTATTCACATGAAATCCGATGCAAAGACCGGCGCACGCTGGCTCATAGCGGCAATGGCTACGATCCTCATGCTCTGCCTGGGCACCGTGTACGCCTGGAGCTTTTTCCAGAGCCTGCTGGTCAAGGACTTCAAGGATGTCTTCGGCTGGTCCAACACGCAGGTGGCATGGATATTCTCCCTTGCCATCCTGTTCCTCGGCCTGACCGCGGCCGTGGGCGGCGTGGTGCTGCCCAAGCGCAGCCCCCGCGTGATGGCGATGGTGGGAGGATTTCTCTTTGCCGCGGGCTACGCGATTGCCGCCTTTGCCTTCGGCATCAAGTCCCTCGTTCTCCTGTACATCGGCTACGGGGTGATTGGAGGCATCGGGCTGGGCCTGGGGTACGTGACACCCGTGGCCACGGTGGCAAAATGGTTCCCCGATAAGAAAGGCCTTGCCACCGGCATGGTGGTCATGGGCTTCGGCCTGGGAGCACTGTTCATGAGCAAGCTGCTCGCCCCCGTGTTCCTGGCCGTCACGGGCAAGAACCTGGTGAGCACCTTCCTTCTCTTAAGCGGCGTGTTCCTCATCCTGGGCATCGGGTCCGCGGCATTCATGAAAAATCCCCCGCAGGGCTGGCTGCCCAAGGGGTACACGCCGCCGGTGAAGAAAGCAAAGACAGCGGCGGCGGCTGAAATCCCGGTGCGCAAGGCGATCCTCAGCGGAAGGTTCTTCTTCCTGTGGGTCGTGTTCTTCTTCAACATCACGGCGGGCATTGCGATCATCAGCTTCCAGTCCCCCCTGTTCCAGAGCCTCTGGAAGAGCTTCAATCCCGACCTGGTGCCCGCGGCCCTCACCGTCATGGGCGCCACCCTGGTGGCCATCAGCTCGCTGTTCAACGGCGGCGGCCGCTTCCTCTGGGGCGCTGTTTCCGACAGGATCGGTAGGTCGCAGACGTTCCGCGTGATGCTGGCCTCCGAGATCGTGGTGTTCGCCCTGCTGGTGATCACGAGGAACCCCTGGGTGTTTGCCGTGCTGGTCTGCTGGGTCCTGCTCTGCTACGGCGGCGGATTCGGCACCATGCCCGCTTTCATCGGGGACGTGTTCGGAACACGGCTCATGTCCGCCGTGTACGGGGCAGTTCTCACCGCGTGGGCCGCGGCGGGAATTGTGGGGCCGCAGATATTCGCGGCCTTCCAGGACCGCATGGGACCGACAGAGGCCTCCACGTGGTCATTCATCGTGGCCGGCATTTTCGTCATTGCCGGTCTTGGACTCTCCTTTGCACTCTCAAATAACCCGCTGGGTGAAAACAGAAAGGCAGTTGCAGCGAAATGAAGTATCGACCCTTTGGAAAGACAGGATGGAAAGCCTCGGCGCTCGGCTTCGGCTGCATGCGCCTTCCCACGCGTGGTGCGCCGCGGGACATCGACGAGGGACTGGCCGTCAGGATGATCCGGCGGGCAATCGACGCCGGGGTGAACTACGTGGACACCGCCTACCCCTACCATGCCGGGATGAGCGAGGTGGTGGTGGGAAAAGCGCTGAAGGACGGCTACCGGGAAAAGGTGAAGCTGGCAACAAAGCTTCCCGTCTGGCTCCTGAAAAAGCCCGAGGACATTGACCGCATCTTCAACGAGCAGTTGGGACGGCTCCAGACCGACCGCGTGGACATGTACCTGCTCCATTCGCTGGGCAAGGAGACGTGGCAGAAGGTGCTCTCCCTGGGGATCCTGCAGTGGGCCGAACGGCAGAAGGCAAGCGGCCGCATCGGCTGGATCGGCTTCTCGTTCCACGACGAGTTTCCCGCGTTCAAGGAGATCGTGGACGGCTGGGACAAGTGGGACTTCTGCCAGATCCAGTACAACTACATGAACACCGAGTACCAGGCGGGGGCGAAGGGCCTGAAGTACGCCGCCGACCGCGGGCTTGCCGTGGTGATCATGGAGCCTCTCCTGGGGGGCGGCCTTTCCAACCCGCCGCCGGCAGTGACAGGCATGTGGAAAACCGCGGCCACCAAGCGCACCGCCTCCGAGTGGGCCCTGCAGTGGCTCTGGGACAAGCCCGAGGTGAGCCTGCTCCTCAGCGGCATGACCAGCATGGCGCAGGTGGAAGAGAACCTCGCCTCCGCCGACCGGGCAGCCGTGGGCGTCTTCACCGCGGCGGACCAGAAGCTGGTGGAACGCGTGGCGGATGCATACCGCGGCCTGCGCCCCATCCCCTGCACCGAATGCAACTACTGCATGCCCTGCCCGCACGGGGTAAACATCCCGCGCAACCTCGCGATATGGAACGAGCGCGTTGCCTTCGACTCCCTGAGCAAGGTGAGGGGGCAATGGGGATTCATGCCGCCCGCCATCAGGGCAACGGCGTGCACCGCGTGCAAGGAGTGCGAGGAGAAGTGCCCGCAGAGCATCGTGATCCACGAATGGATGAGCACCATCGGGAAGGCAATGGAGGCGTAGGACCGGGAGCGCACCTTTGGCTCGCCCTCCCCGCTATGGCGGCTGACATCGGACTCATGTCCGACTTTTCAATGATTCTGAAGGCGGTACTTTCACAGTATCGCCTTCAGTTGAATGCAACGCACGGCATCAGCCACTGGGCCCGGGTCCTGGAAAACGGGAGACGTCTCGCACCGGTAACCGGCGCAACCGTCCAGGTTGTGGAGCTGTTTGCGATTCTTCATGATTCGCAAAGGGAAAAGGAAGGTGGTGACCATGACCATGGCCACCGTGCCGCCCAGTTCGTTTCCAGCCTTCGCGGCATGATCGATCTTCCCGACAGTGATTTCAGACTGTTGCTGGAAGCGTGCGACTGTCATACGCGCGGAGCGGACAGCAATGCCGATGTGACAGTGCTTACGTGCCTGGATTCAGATCGGCTGGATATCCCACGGGTTGGAATGCGGATTAAAACCGAGCTGCTGTACACGGGTGCGGCAAAGGACCCGGATATTCTTCGATGGGCAAGCACTCGGGCAGAACGCAGGATCGTTCCGGACCTCGTCCGCACCGAATGGCAGATCGAGGATTCTATCTTTTCATAAGCAATGCAGCCTGGCTGGAGGGTATGTCCAGCATTCTTTCGACTTCCAGGCCTGCGCTTTTCGCATTCTCAATGGACCTCGCGAACTCGCTTTCTTCAATATGGTTTGACGGTTCCGCGAACAGCAGTTTCCCGCCAGGCCGCAGGGCGGCGAACGCCTGCCTGAAGAACGCCTTGTTGTCAGGCATTTCGTGAACCACCGCAAATGCAAGCACAAAGTCCACCTTTCCTGCCAGATCCCCGATGCCCATTTCTTTTTCACCCGCAAGCCTGAGATCCAGGCGACCAAGAACGCCCCTTCTCCCTGCCCTCCGTCTCAAGCTCTCCAGCATCCTGGCCTGGATGTCCACGGCGACTATACGACCGCCGGGTCCAACGCGGCGTGCCATTTCCAGGGTGAAAAATCCCATGCCAGGGCCTGGTTCCAATACGGTCATCCCGTCACGGAGGAAAGGGGTGATGACGGGAAGAGGATTATTGATGAGTTTTCTCAAGGGACTGGCAAGAAGGTACCCTAACCACCAGGGGCAGACATCATGGGCCATACCCACCTCCCTACAGTTGCAGCCACGCCGCAGTACTCTACCCGCGAGCGAGAAGACTGTCGAGCGCGGCACACACTTCATCCGGGCGTTCTCGCGGCACGAAATGCCCTGCACGCTGCACTACCCTTCTTTCCGTACCCCTTGGAAAGAGATGCATCGTCGGTTCGGATCGATGCAGCGGGTGCACCGTGTCTTCTGCGCCGTGCAGGACCATGGATGACACCTTAATGGCCGGAAGCTTTGCAAGGAACCGTTCGGTTTCTTCCAGGGCCGGATCTCCGACGAGGTTTCCATGCGAGTGGCGATACCCATGTATAACCACGGAGACAAAATCCGGATTATCGAAAGATCGGGCTGTCCGCTCAAATGTTTCCATTGAGAATTGCCAGCTCGGTGACCATGACCGCCAGAGGAGCAGGCAGAGCTCTCTGCGGTTGGCTTCAAGCCCCCGCCTCCCCCGCTCGATATTGAAATACCAGTGATACCAGCATTCCCGCTCTTCTTCCGGCGGCGCGGGCGGCTCGGGGGCCTTGGTGTTTCCGATCCCATAGCCATGGATTGCAAGAAGCGCCCGCACACGTTTGGGCTGCAGGACGGATGCAGCGCATGCGGCAGTGCAGCCCCAGTCGTATCCGGCGAGCACTGCTTCTGTCATATGCATGGCGTCCATGAAATCAATTACATCCTGCCCAAGGGCTGCCTGCTGACCCGATCGGGGCGTCGATGGAGAGAGGAAGCGCGTCGGCCCGTATCCCCGCAGGTAAGGCACGAGGACGCGATGGCCTTCATCCGCCAGGTGGCTGGCCACATCCCTCCAGGCGTGGACATCGTCAGGGAAGCCGTGCAACAGGATCACTGGGGAGCCCCGCACCGGTCCCCATTCTTCATAGACGATTTCCAGAATGGCGGTTTGAACCGAACGTGTCTGCGGTCCACTCATGGCGTTCAGCCGCCCCTCACTTTTTTGCCTTCTTGCGGTTCTCCTCTGCCCTGTACTGCACGATCCGCTTGATCAGGGCAAGAGGGAGCTCTTCGTCCAGGGGGAATTGGACGGACCCCTTTCCGCTCTTGTACTTCGACAATTCTTTTTTGAACTTGCCGAAAACTATCTGGCCGGATCCAGGATAGAACCCGATGTGATTCTTGAATGCAGAAAAATGCACCAGGTTGCCGTTCAGGTAGAATGTGGGCATCTGGTAGCTGATCTTTTCAGTGGCCTCCGGTGCCACGCTCCTCACAAGCTGTCGAATCTGCGTCAGCTTTTTCTGGACTTCGGCCGGGCAGGTTTTTATGAATTCGTCGATGGATGCAGGCCCTTTGGATTTCTCCATATCTGCCTCCTTCTCTAGGATTCTTACAGGTACCTTCTCACGCGGCGGCAATACTCAATGTATGCGGCGCCGTAGTGCTCCTTCAGGTATTCTTCCTCCCGCACTATCTGCCTATGGAAAAGCCATATCCCCGCGCACGCGTAGACCAGGAGGATCCAGTTGGGAAACGCCAGGAATTGACCGAGCAGGACAAGCCCGAACGCCACATAGATTGGATTACGGGTCACCGCGAAGATGCCCGTCGTCACAAGCTTATCGGGGTGGTCTATATCAATGCCGACACGAAAGCTTCTCCCGAAAGAAATGAGGCTGAAAAGCATCACGATCAGTCCCGCCGCGCACAGGCCAACGCCGACCCATTCGACGGCTCCCGAATGAAAAAACACCCAGTGGCTGATCGAGGGTAGGCCGAAGGCATCTGCAATAATCAGGTAGAAGTAGAAAAGGGCAAAAGGCAGGATCAGAAAGTCCTTCTTGTCCATCTTGCCGAAGTTCATGGCTTGGATGCCTTTTCTCTTCATTAGTAGCGTGCGGGTCAGAACCATTCCAATCAATATAACAATTGCCAATACAGCGAAATAATCCTGCATGTGAAGGATTTTATATGCTTTCTTCCGGCTTGTCTCTCACGCGGCGCGCCATCGTGAAACGCGCTTGAGGAGCGCTTCATTTCCCAGATCGTTGCAGACCATTTTCAGGTCCACGGAAGCTCCCCGCCACTCCAGATCGGCAAGATTCTCCTTGAGCGGGACATCGCTTCGAAGCGTTGCCAGGCGGCGATAGAGCAGCGCCTCTTCCCGGCGGGAACCAAGATTCTCCACGAGCTTTGTTGCGCGCGCGAGAGAAATTCCTAACTGGCGCGGGTCGTCGGGAATTGACTCGATGTGACCGAACCGAAAAAGAACCTCTGATGCTGACTTTGCTCCCCAGGTGGGGATGCCGGGATAGCCGTCCGCTGCGTCACCAACTAGGGCAAGCCAGTCAGGTATGGATTCCGGTCGAACACCGTACTTCTGAATCACACCTTCCTCGTTGATCACGATGTCACGACGGCGGTCCCAGCAGACAACCCTATCCCCGGAGACCATCTGGGCCATGTCCTTGTCAGGTGAGCAGATCACGATCTGCTCAACGCCTGGCTGGTTCTTGAAAAGCACTGCACCGGCCGCCAGGGCGTCATCGGCCTCGAACTCGATCATTGACCACACGACGATTCCCAGCGCGGCAACCGCCTCCTCTGCAATTGTGAATTGGGCCATCAGCTTGGGATCCACCCCTTCGCCTGTTTTGTACCCAGCGTAGAGGCGGTTTCGAAATGACTCTATGACATGATCAAAGGCGCAGGCGACATGCGTCACGCCGGGAGTCGATACCAGGGCCAGCAGGCTGCTCATGAGGCCGATAGTTGCTCCGACCTCGCGCCCATCAGGGGCATTTCTTGGCGGAGCGCCGAAGTGGCTTCGGAAAAGCTCGTAGGTGCCGTCTACCAAGTGGAGCTTCATGCTGATATCTTACGGAAGAACGCTCTTACATCAATCTCCTTGGCACGAGAGCTCCAGAACATAGAGTTCAGTTGTCCCGCCGCCCGAAGCCACTCAAGACATCCAGTTCTCGAGTTCAAGTCCTTCGATTCTCTTGTAGTGCTTTGTATTGTTGGTCACCAGCGTATAGTTCAGGCTGAGAGCGGTTGCCGCTATTAGGAGATCGAAGTCTTCAATTCTCTCACCCTTCGTGTCGAGAGCCATCTTTACGTCGGTAAAGGCTTCGATCGTCGACCTGGTAATACCAATAATTGGGAAAATCTCCGCCAAGCGATATACAACTGATGTGTTTTTATCCCGTTGAGTAGATTTCTTTGCCCCGTATAGCAGTTCTCCAAACGTAATAATGGATATTGCTTTCGGTATTGCAGCATATTCGGCAATCCTTTGGTTGATTGTTTTGTTTCCCTTGATGCTATTGATTAGTATGTCGGTATCAATCAAATAAGGCATTGTCTTTCCTGAATCGCTTTGAGATCACGCGGCTCCTCTTTATGCTTTCAATGATTTCGGCGGCAGACTCTGGTCCTTCCCAGGATCCCGACAGCTCCAGAAGCATCTCCGATTGCTTTCTATAGTCCTTATTCGGTTGAGACAAGTACTCTTCTATGATGTGTGCGACCTCTTGGCTGAGAGATCGGTGCTTGCTTTTTGCCCTTTGCTTCAGTTCCCGGTAGACACGGTCGTCAATGTCCCTCACTTGGAGCGTTGCCATATTGAATCTCCATTGGCTAAGGGTATTTTCATTTGCATGAAATGTCAAGCATCTTTCATGCAACGACTATGAGCCTGCTGACCTACAGCCGCATAACATAGAGTTAAGCCGCCCCGCCGCGGCCGCTTTTTCGGAGCGTCGGCACCTCTTTCCGCGCGTCAGTTTAGGGGTCGGCTTCAACGACTTGTTATGCCTCAGCGTTTAGAAGATAGCGACAAGTCGAAGCGTCACTTTTTCAACTTCGTTCCTAGTCAATCATGCTTTCTGCACGTTTTTCCTGCTTCACGAGTTCTTTCCCTTTGTCCTCTTCTATTTGCTTGATTGAAGCTCTATACGTGGAGAACCCAAGAACAGGAGAGACTTCCAGAAAGTAGTTCTTATCAGCTTCTGCGTCTATCTTAACTTGGTCAGTATTTTCTTTTGAGCTTGCCCTGATCACATGACGACCGGGCTCCACCGTAAGTAGGTAAAAAGTTCCGGGGGCGATTGCCCCGACCGCCTTTCCGTCGATTGCAACGTCGTACGCAATAGGTCCTGCGATAATTGCAGAAGCACGAACGATGTAGATATTAACCTTGCCAGTTGGCGGTGCAAAAGTCTTTGCGGCAGCATCGTCCTGTGTTGACGCCATTGGTACAGAAGCGCACCCGACAAGTAGGGTGAGTACCGCCAAACCAAACAACGTCTTCAAAAAAGCAATCCTTCAGTTACCTTAATCTGCGACCAAAGCGATATGCCCAGCAGGCTATGTTCTCGAGGTCAGGCGCAACTAACCAGAAAAAGGACCTATGAAAGAACTCAACGGTGCTTTTTTGCTAAGCTGAGACATAACATTATATTAGACGCATGCCGATCAAACCCGCAAGGCTCGCGCTTGTACCATTCATCGCCATCTTCTCGCTCCTCCCCTCCTTCGCCGACCGGCAGTTCCCCTCCCCCGACCAGCCGCAGCCCCTCGCCGCGGTGCCAATGTCCCGCACCCGCGGCCTGACGGAGCCCTGGCGGGTCGGAATCCAGGCAGGGCACTGGAAGATCTCCGAGCTGCCCGACGAGCAGATCCGTCTCCGCACCGATACCGGAGCGCAGTGGAAGAAGCTCACGGAGGCCACGGTAAACCTCAACATCGCCACGCGGGTGCAGAAGCTGCTCCAGGCCGCTGGCGTCACCGTGGATCTCCTGCCCGCCACGGTGCCCGAAAGCTATGACGCGGATGCATTCGTGGCCATACACGCCGATGACGGCGGCGGGACTGACGCCAGCGGTTGGAAAGTCGCCACGCCGTGGCGCTCCTCGGAGGCCTCGCGCGAGCTGCGGGACGCTATCGAGAAAAGCTACGCGCAGGCCAGCGGCCTTCCAGAGGACCGCTACGGCGTGTCATTCAACATGCGCGGGTACTACGGGTTCAGCTGGATGCGGTTCGATCATGCCATCGCGGTCACTACTCCCGCTGCAATAATAGAGACAGGTTTCCTCACCTCGGCCACTGACCGGGCAGTCATTGTCGATGACCCCGATCGCGCAGCGCGCGGCATCAGCCAGGGTATCCTTGCGTACCTCGGAGAGCTCGCCAAGCTGCCGCTGTCGGCCCTGGTTCCCCTTGGCTATCCGCCCATGGAGGTGGCGGCAGCCAACTCGGCGCTGCGCTTTTACCCCGAAACTGGGGAACGGGTACGGTTCCGCCTGAAGGCAGGGACGCCGGTGCGTGTTGTAGGTGAGGAAAATGGCTGGAAAGAGCTCATCGTCTGGGGCAACTACCGGGTTTTTGGATGGATGAAGAACGACGATCTGCGGCCCCTCACTTTGACCGAAGAGCAGCTGATTTCTCCCTGGCAGTGGCGGTGGGCACAGCCCGGGCCCTCCGCGCCCCCTGCTGCCGCCCCGCCGCCCTCCAGTCCTTGACTCAGCTTTTCAGAAGCTCGTTGTATTCCTTCTCGAAGATGGGGCAGCCCACCCGCTTGTTGGCGCCCAGAAGCATGGTGCATTTCTGGCACGTGATGCACCACTTTATCTCCCCGATGCGTGACTCTGTGATCTTGCGCGCGAAGTCGGGGTCCGCAATCGACTGCCTGCCCACGCCGACCATGTCGGTGCGGCCTTCGCGGATATTCTTCTCGGCCCAGTAGAGGAAGCT
>JBEKVA010000069.1:0-14162 GCA_049514475.1 Spirochaetia bacterium | reverse complement strand
CTGTTGTAGGTCAGGATAACGCCCACGCCGCGCTTTGCCACATTGATGGCCGTGCTCTTGCCAACACCTCTGTTTCCACCGGTTATCACCGCGATTTTCATGTATTCCTCCTTGATTTCGTCATGTGCATCGATAACGCCGGGTCTCCTCGTCATTGAACTGCCACAGGAATGGACGTTTTGACGCTTTCCGTCAGGTGCTGAAGTAGTGCCCCCGCTCGAGGTCCTCGATCAACGAGAGATGCACGGGCCGCCAGTTCAGGAGTTCCTGGGTCGCCAGGCTCGACCTCGGGAGGTCGAGCGCAACAATGGCACCGAGAAATCCGAAGTGGGCCTTCGCCTCTTCGCGCGAGATGCTTACCACCGGCACGCCCAGGTGGCGGCCGATGATGCCCGCGATGTCGCGGAACGGCACGCCCTCGTCGCTGACTCCGTGCAATCGTGACCCCGCCGGGGCGGTTTCCAGCGCCAGCCGAAACAGGCGCGCCGCATCGAGCCGATGTACGGCGGGCCATCGATTCGTCCCTTCGCCGATATAGGCCGATACGCCGGTGTCCCGAGCGATACTTATCAGCCTCGGCACGAAGCCCTTGTCTCCCTCGCCGTGGACTGACGGCGCGAGCGATACGACCGATGCCCGCACTCCTCGATCTGCCAGTGCGATCGTGGCGTTGTCCGAGGCCTCCCCGTTCGCGTGAGCCGTGGTTATGAACGGCTTGCCGGAGCCCTCGATCGCAGCTCCCATCGCTTCGACGGCTCGCAGGTCTGTTGCGAGTGAGGCCTTGAAGTTGGCGAAGTCGTGCTTGAATGCCATGTGAATGACGCCATCCGCTGCGGCGACGCCGCCGCGAAGGCTACCGACATCGTCAAGGTCACCTCGATGTGCTTCGGCCCCTGCAGCCTTCATGATCGCGACGCCACCGTCTGAGCGCGTGAGGCCGAGGACTTCATGACCGGCATCGATAAGTTCGCGAACGACGGCGGAACCGATGTAACCCGTAGCTCCTGTAATAAAAACACGCATAAGATGCCCTCCTCCAAACATCGAAGGGAACGACTTGAACAAGGAAAACGTAAACTCTAGAGTCAACTTCAGGGCAAGTGATTCTTGGAGGGCAGTACTTTGAAGAACGCGCAGTTCCCACATGATGAAGAACGCCAGAGAGGCTCGGTCAGGGGGGCGTAATGGGTCCTGGAAACGCCCGCCAGCCGCCTACGTAGCCCCGTCGAACCGCGAGAGCAATTCCTCCCATCTGCCGTAGGCTTCGCGGTAGGCCTGCACCTTTGAGGGGTCCGGCTCCACGGTCATGACCGAGGTCAGTCCAACGAACGCTTCCTTCGGGCTGCGGTAAACGCCGGCGCCGATGCCCGCGCCACGGGCAGCGCCCTGCGCGCCGTCCGTGTTGTACAGCTCCACCCGGGCGCCTGTCACGGTGGAGAACGCCTCCCGGAACAGCGGGCTCAGGAACATGTTGGCAGCGCCGGCCCTCACCGTGCGCGCCTCCACGCCCATCTTTCTCATGATGTTCAGCCCGTGCTGCAGCGCAAAGACGATGCCCTCCTGGGACGCCCTTACCAGGTGCGGGATGCCATGACGGTTGAAGTCGATGCCGGCGAAGGAGCTGCCAAGCGTGCGGTTCTCCAAGGTCCGCTCCGCGCCGTTGCCGAACGGCAGGATAGAAAGGCCATCGGCGCCGATGGGCGCCTCCGCGGCCAGGCCATTCATGCGGTCGTACGACACCGTGTGGCCATCGCCAGAAAGGATCTGCTTCATCCACCGGTTTAGGATCCCGGTGCTGTTCAGGCAGAGGAGCACGCCGTACCGAGGCGTCCCGGGCGAGTGGCTCACGTGGACAAACGTGTTCACGCGGGAGAGCGGGTCCGAGGACGGTTCGCTTGCAACGCCGTAGACCACGCCCGAGGTGCCCGCGGTAGTCGCCGCCTCCCCGGGGTCCAGGACGTTCAGCGAGAACGCATTGTTGGGCTGGTCCCCGGCGCGGTAGGACACCGGCACGCCCTTCTTCAGCCCCAGCTCCTGCGCCGCCTTTTCCGTGAGCGCTCCCTGCACGGAGAAAGTGGGGCGGACCGCCGGCACCAGGTTGCGCAGGATCCCGTACCAGTCCAGGACGATATCCGCCACTCCGCCCTTGGCGAAATCCCAGAGCACGCCTTCCGAGAGCCCGGAAGGCGTCGTGCAGATCTCTCCTGTCATTCGGTACGCCAGCCAGTCTCCGGGCAGCATGAACCGGCTTACCCGGGAAAAGACGTCCGGCTCGCATTCCTTGACCCATGCAAGCTTGGAGGCGGTGAAGTTGCCCGGCGAGTTCAGGAGGCGCGAGAGGCAGGTCTTCTCTCCAATGCCCGTGAACGCACGGGCGCCCAGGTCCACGGCCCGGCTGTCGCACCAGATGATGGAAGGACGAAGAACCGTCCCCGTCTTGTCGATGACAACAAGGCCGTGCATCTGGTAGGAGATGCCGATTGCGCTGACCGCTTCGAACTGCTTACCGGCGGCCCTCTTCAGGCCGCGTGCGGCTGCCATCGCGTGCTCCCACCACAGGTGCGGGTCTTGCTCGGCCCAGCCAGGCCGTGGCGCGGCAATGGCAAGCTCCGTATCGGCAGGGGAGGTGCAGAAGGCCGCCAATGTGCCGGTTTCCGCGTGGAGCAGCGCGGCCTTGATGGAAGAGCTTCCAACGTCGAATCCGAGGAGAAAACCGTCTGTCCGGCTGGCCATGAGACCGCCTCTTTACATCCTCACCATGGTCTTGATGGCCTCTTCAGGAGTGGAGGCCGCGAACTCGAATGCCTTCAGAGCGTCCTTGAAGTCGTAGAAGTGCGTGATGAGCGGGCTGACCTTGAGCGTCCCGGCAGAGATCAGCTTGACCGTGCGCGGGTACATGTTGCGGTAGCGGAAGATGTGGAAGATGCGGACCTCTTTTGCCTGCGCGGCTACCACGTCGAACGGCGCGGGCTCCGGGGGCATACCGATCATGACCGCGCGGCCGCCCGGCCGCAGGTAGCGGATGAAGCTGCTGATGACCGCGGGGCTTCCGGATGCCTCGAACACGATGTCGACGCCTTCCGGCGCCATGGAGAACACCGCCTCGTCCAGCGCGCTCTTCTCCGAGTCCACACAGGCGATGTTCCCGGGGAAGCTCCTTCGGACGAGCTCCAGTTTCTTCTTCTTGATATCTGTGAGCACGACCCGGGAGCATCCAGACGCAAGGGCTGCCAGCGTGGTGACGATCCCCATGGTCCCGGCCCCGAACACCAGGGCGGTGTCTCCCGGCTGGATCCCGGCTGTGTGGGCCGAATACACGCCGATGGCAACGGGCTCCACTAGGGCCCCCTCTTCCAGGGAGACGTTGTCCGGGAGCTTGAACGTGAAGGCGCCAGGGTGCACGACTGTCTCCCGCATGCAGCCGTGAATGGGCGGCGTGGCCCAGAATCTCACCGCGGGGTCCAGGTTGTAGAGGCCAGCCAGGGTCTCGGCGCTTCTGGCCAAGGGGATGCCGGGCTCCATGCAGACGCGGTCTCCCTTTTTCAGGTGGGTCACGTTCTTTCCGACCTCGAGCACGATGCCGCTCGCCTCATGGCCGAGGATCATGGGCTTCTCCACCACGAAGGGGCCAATCCTGCCGTGGAGGTAGTAGTGCACGTCGCTGCCGCAGACGCCGACGTTGCGGATCTGGATGCGGACGTCGTCCGCGGACAGCTGTTCGTCCAGCTGAACGTCCTCGATTGAGAGCCTCTTCTTCTCTTTCAATACAAGCGCTTTCATGGAGCCCTCCCGATCAGCAGGTGTCCCTGTTGCCTCAGCCATGGCATAGGAAAGTCTGCCGTGATTTTCTGCACTAAATAGCAAATATGTCAATAGTTTTTGCGGCAATTTTGTATCGAATTACGACAACTGGAAATAGCAAAACCCACCCTGAACAATTGCTGTGATTGTCGATTCCAAGATATAAATTATTTTAATATAATAATTTATGTCATGAAACCTTCAGATCTGCAAAAAAAACCTGCAAGAAAAAAATTGACAACTCGAAAAACATGATCTATAATCCCCAAGATCTAGACGCACCTGGAAGCAACTACCGATGTTATTTCGCGGCAATTTGGCAGGTGTTTCCGGCTGCGAACAAAACATGGCCACGGAAAGTGGCCGAACAGGAGGTAGTGACATGTTCAAAAGGCTGCTCCTCGTAGCGGCGATCGCGCTGGCCTTGATCGGCACCGTGTCCGCGGCGGGCAAGGTGTACAAGATGGCGTTCGTCGCCCGCGCACAGGCGGATGCCTTCGCGGCGTGGCTGACGAACTCCATCGTCCAGGAGGCCAAGAAGTACCCCGACATCCAGTTGTCGGTGTTCGACGGCCAGGCAAGCGACGACGTGGAAAACTCGCTGATCGAGAACGCTATTACCAACAAGTTCGACTGCATCGTCATCCAGCCGAACAACGGTGAATCGCAGAGGCCGTACGCGGTGAAGGTCGTCCAGGCAGGGATCAACTGCATCACGACGAACGCCAGGATCGCCGGCATTGCAGGAGCCTCGTCAGTCGACGCGGACCCCTACCTGCAGGCCGCGGTCGGCGCACGGCTGGCGCTCACGCAGATTCCCAAGAACGCCAAGGTCGTCGTCCTGGACGGCCCCCCGGGGAACTTCCACGCCGACGCCCGAAGGGTGAGCTGGAATAAGGAGTTCTTCAACAAGCGCCCGGACGTGCAGATCGTCGGCGAGCAGATCGCGAACTGGAACAAGGATGAGGCCATGAACCACATGGAAGACTGGGTGCAGGCCAATCCCCAAATCGATGCGATCGTCTCCATGAACGATAACATGTGCACGGGCGCACTGGAGGTCGTGAAGAACAATCCCAAGTACAAAAACATCCTCTCCTACGGCGTAGACGGCACGGCCGAGGCCTGCCTCCTCATCAAGTCGGGCGTGATGACGGCCACCTGTCTGCAGAACGCGTACGACCTTGCGACGAAGATCATGGACACTGCTCACAAGCTCTGCACCGGCGCGGCGGGCCAGATCAACACGGACATTGACTGCCCCCTCGTGACGAAGGCCAACGTCGATAAGTACATCGACATGCACAGGAAGGCGGGCGCCATAAAGTAGGCGCTTCTGGTAAGCTTGACCCGCGGGCCCACCGGCCGGAACCTGCATGGCAGGTCTTTCGGCCGGTCTCCACGGGCCGCAGGCAGCTTGCGGGGCTCTTTTCACTTCGGACTCGGATATGATGGAAACGCAAACACCCAAGCTCCAGGTCCTCCATATCAGCAAGTCGTTTCCCGGCGTGCTCGCCCTGGACGACATCAGCCTCGAGGCGCGGCGGGGTTCGGTGCTCGTGCTCTGCGGCGAGAACGGCGCAGGCAAGTCGACCCTGATGAAGATCATCAACGGCATCTACCAGCCGGACAGCGGCAAGATCCTCATCGACGGGGAGCGGGTCCACGTCAGGAGCCCCATCCAGGCGCGCCGGCTCGGCATTTCCATGATCTTTCAGGAGCTGAACTTCATTCCGGAGCTGACCGTGGAAGAGAGCCTGTTCTGCGGGCGCCTCCCCGTGAAAGGCCTGCGGGTGGACTGGAAGAGCGTGCGGAAGAAGACGGTGGAGCTCCTCGAGCAGGAGAACCTCCCCTACTCTCCCACGGCACGGATGAAGGACCTGTCGGTTTCCGACGTGCAGATGCTCGAGATCCTTAAAGCCGTCTCCATCGACGCGAGCATCATCATCATGGACGAGCCCACGTCGGCCATCACGCAGCGGGAAGTAGAGCGGCTGTTCAACAAAATCGCGGACCTGCGGGCGCGCGGCACCTGCATCATCTACATCTCGCACAAGATGGATGAAGTCTTCCGTATTGCCGATGACATCACGGTCCTCCGGGACGGCAAAGTGGTAGAGTCCCGGCCGCGGGCGGACCTCGACATCGACAAGGTCATCTCACTGATGGTAGGCCGGAAGCTGGACAGCAACTTCCCCAAGCGGGAAGTGAAGATCGGGGAGGAAGCGCTGCGAGTGGACCACCTGACGGCGCCCGGCGTGTTCCAGGACGTCAGCTTCCACGTGCGCGCCGGGGAGATCGTCGGGTTCGCGGGCCTCATGGGCGCTGGGCGGACCGAGGTCATGCGCGCGATCTTCGGCCTGGACCCGTTCACCTCGGGGGAAATCAGGGTCCACGGCAGGTGGGTTCGCATCGCCTCGGTGAAGGGCGCCAAGTCCGCGGGGGTAGCGATGCTGTCCGAGGACCGGCGCCGCTACGGGCTCATCCCGGTACGCAGCGTCCGGGAGAACGTCGCCCTCTCCAACCTGAGGCAGTTCATCTACGGCGGGCGCCTGCACAGGATGAAGGAGACGAAGTTCGTTGCCGCCCTGTGCGAGCGCCTGAACGTGAAGACACCCTCGCTCGCCACGACCGTAGAGGCCCTGAGCGGGGGCAACCAGCAGAAGGTCGTGCTCGGGAAGTGGATGTTGAGCGAGCCGGATGTGCTCATCATGGACGAGCCCACGCGCGGCATCGACGTGGGGGCCAAGCGCGAGATCTACAAGCTGATGGGAGATCTGGGGGCGGAAAAGAGAGCCCTGGTCATGGTCTCCTCCGAGCTTCCCGAGCTGATCGGCATGTGCGACCGGATCTACGTGATGTGCAAGGGCCGGATCTCGGGCGAGCTCACCCGGGCTGAGTTCACGCAGGAGGCTATCATGCGACTGGCCATGGGCTATGACGTAGGTACAGGGGAGGCATCGTGAGCATCGCCGCCAAGTCCCGGTTCTCGTGGTCGACTATCACCAAGAACTACGGCATCTACCTCGCCCTCGTGGCTATGATCGTCCTGAGTTCGCTCATCAACCCCAACTTCTTCTCGGGCCAGAACATCTCCAACGTGACCCGGCAGATCTCCGTCACCACGATCCTGGCTTTCGGGGAAACCATCCTGATCATCTGCGGGCTCCTCGACCTGTCGTGCGGGTCCGTGCTTGCGCTGTCCGGGCTGCTGTCCGTGATCTTCTACAAGGCCTACGGTTCCATGGTCCTCGCCCTTGCGCTGGCAATCGGAGTGGCCCTGGCATGCAACTTCATCAACGCCGTGATGGTGGCCATCCTGAATACCCCGGCCTTCATCGCCACGCTCGCCATGCAGACCATGGCGCGCGGCGCCGCCCTGCTCCTTACCAAGGGCCAAGACGTGTACCAAATCGGCGACTACGTGGTGCTGGGACAGGGCTCGCTGGGCTTTCTTCCCATTCCGGTCCTGTTTCTCATCGGGCTCTTCCTGGCCACGTGGTACATCCTCAACAACACCCGGTTCGGGCGGGCGCTGTACGCCGTGGGCGGCAACCAAGAAGCCGCCAAGGCTTCCGGTATCAACCTGCGCTCCACGAAGGTCATGGCATTCATGGTCAACGGCCTGCTCGTCGGCATCGCGGGCGTCCTGTTCATGTCGCGGGTGAACGCCGGGCTGCCCAACGGGGCGATCAACTACGAGTTCCAAGCGCTCACGGCGTCGATCATCGGCGGTACGAGCTTCTCGGGCGGCATCGGGACCGCGGGGGGAACCGTGGTGGGCGCGTTCATCGTCGGGTTCCTGAACAACATCCTGAACCTGGCGAGCGTCAACTCGTACCTACAGCAGGTCATCCGGGGCGCGATCATCGCGCTGGCCGTCATCTACGACATCTGGAGCAAGAACCGCCGCACCAGGAACCTCGTCCGGGGCGCCGCGGCGCGGTAAAGCGCCGGTCCCGGCGTCCCGCAGGGTTTCCGGCAGCGGCGTCGCTTGACATCTACGGCGCCCGGCCGCCAAGATGTCCGGCGGTGCGGTTGCCGTCATCGTTTTGAGTGGGGAATGCAGAGCAAGCAGGTTCGCCTCGAGGACGTGGCTCAGAAAGCAGGCGTGTCAATCACGACCGTTTCCCACGTCATCAACAAGACACGCTACGTCAAGCGCGAGACGCGGGAGCTCGTCCTCAAAGTCCTGGACGAGCTGCACTACGACATCCGAAAGCCTCGCAGCCGGGCCAACGGGTCACGCCTGATCGGCGTGATGGTGGCCGACATCACCGAGGATTACTACATCTCGGTGGTCAAAGCCATTGAAACCTACGCCTCGGAACAGGGGTACTCGATCCTGGTGTGCGATTCCGAGGACGACGTCGAGAAGGAGAAGCGCAACCTCAAGAACATCCTGGACAAGGATGTGGCCGGACTGATCATCGCGCCCGTCAACCAGCAGAAGTGCCCCAAGGAAATCAAGGAGTCGGAGATCCCCGTGGTCTTTGTGGACCGCAAATACGAGAAGCAGGAGCGGGTCTTCGTCGGAATCAACAACTTCGAGTCCGGGTACTTCGGGGCCGAGTACCTTGCGTCCAAGGGATGCAGGCAGATCGCGTTCATCGGGTACCCGGAGAGCGTGTACACGGTGCGGCAGCGCGCCATCGGGTATCGCAATTTCGTTCTGCAGCGGCTGCCGGAATGCCCGCCTCGAATCCTCGCGCTGAACTACCGTCAGGAAGACTCCAACGCGCTCATCCGGGACTTCGTGGAGAGCTACCGCCCGGACGGCGTGCTGTGCGCTACCTCGGACGTATGTTACCAGCTGGTGGGCAGCCTCGGCGAGCTGGGCATTGCCATCCCCCAGCAGATCAAGATCGTGACTTACGATGACAACAAGTGGCTGGACTACCTCAAGTTCCCGATTTCGGTCATCACGCAGCCTACCTCGGAGATCGGGTTCACCGCGATCGACGCCCTCGTGAGGATGATCCTCCATCCCGGGGAACGGCGGAAGATCGCGACCGAGATCTTCCTGCAGACCGGTTTCATCGACCGGCTCTAGCAGGCTGTTGAAAAACCATTGAGGCCCCTCGATCTCGATGGCGTTCTTCTCGTACTCTGGGCGGGAGAAGGCGTGGCATATACCCATAGCGAGCCACAAGGAGACCGGCGAAGAGGTCATGAGGTACCTTCAGGGTCTAGTGCCAGCAATGGTGTGGAGGTTCAAGTCCTCTTCCGGGCAAGAATTAACGGTAGGCTCCCTGGAAAAAGCTCTTTGGGTACGTCTATGGGGGCCGGCAACTCCTATTTCAAAGAGTTTTGGGCAACTGCGGATCCTTCGGGCACCTTCTATGTTGCAGGGGGAGTCGGTACTTCTATCGCAAGTCCGGTGCCGTGCTACTGGAAAAATGAGTACTTGAACTTGTTGCAGATGGGCTCGCGCAGTTTATCAGAGCTTACGAGGGATGTTGCTATAGTAGAACCGAACTAGTAGTGACCTACTGCTGCGGACTATGATGGCGACCGCAGATTCAAATCGCTAGGTCGTTATTGTGGAGACAGGCGCGATTGGCAGCCTTATCGGCGGCCTGCTGGACTCAAAGGGTTGGCGTGTGCAATTTTTTATACGCCGTTGACAATTCCGACACTCTTTGTTGTAATTTCATCTGCGCAAGTCTCAATACAGGAGGAAAGGCATGAAGAGAGGCGTCTTGAGAAATCTTATCATCGGCATTCTAGCAATCGCGCTCCTTTCCATCGGCGGCTTGGTCTTCGCCCAACAAGTGAGTGGTGAACGCCATCCGAATCTTGCCGCTGCTCAAGAGTTCATCCAGAGAGCTATTGAAAAGCTAACGGAAGCCCAGAAGGCAAATAAGTATGACATGAAGGGCCATGCGGCCAAGGCGAAGCAGCTTCTTGACGAAGCGTATCACGAAATCTGGTTAGCCGCTCAGGCAGCGAATGCCAACCAGTAGTAGCGACAGACAACAATGAAATCTTCCTCTTTGGCCAAGCTTATTTTTTGTTGTATGCTGCTTGGGTTTTTTTTAAGCTGTGCTTCGGTTCCACACCCAAATCTTGCTGCGGCTCAACAATACGTTCAACAGGCTATCGACAAAGTAACTGCGGCGCAAAAAGCAAATAACTTCGACATGCAAGGACACGCTGCGAAGGCTAAGAAGCTCATGGCACAAGCAATAGAGGAGATCAAACTGGCAGGAGAAGCGGCAAACGGCAATTACTAAGACTCTTTTCGTTTTCTAAACAGATTCCAGCTTAATTTCGAAACCCCTTGGAAGTTGCCTCAAGGGGTTTCAGTTTCCAGGGGTGGTACCATTTGTTGTCTTGGATGTGAAAAGTGCTCTATTCCTTTCAGACAGTTGCCGAAGGCGTGGACTGTCGACAGTGTTCCACCGCCTATTCCTCCGTAATGACGCTACTATCGAGGCATCGGGCGAATGGGGGCTACCTTCCACCGGCCAAGCGTGATAAGATTGAAAAGCAGATCAAAGTTGCCGGCAGAATGAGCAATAGGGTCTTAGAAATGAAGAGACCTCTCCACATATTCTGGTTTGTAGCAACGCTTCTTTTCTCATTGGCCCTGCCGCCCTTGCAGTCTCAAGAGCATAATACTGGTGCTATTTTTGACCCGGCCGTTTACAATCAGGTCCCATATGAGTCCACCTTGACCCGCGGGCTTTACATTGTGCCTCATAAGGCTTCGGTTAAACAGTTTGCTCCTTATTCAGGCGACCAGGGTCAATACGCTACATGCACAGCCTGGGCCTCGGCCTATTCAGCTTTCACGATCATTTATGCTAAGCTAAATGGGATTACAGACCGCAGTAAAATCACCCAAAGCGCTTTCTCTCCTGGTTTTGCATTCAGAGAAAGCTTTGAAGGCAACTTTTCCGGATGTTCCCAAGGCCAAGTGATCGCATACGTCCTACAGGCGATGCAAACAAATGGAATCCCCTATTACTCGGATCTGGACGCTTTATGTCCGAGCGCGATTCCAGCAGAAGCACTTAATAAGGCTGTATCATATTCAATCTTGGGCTACACGCGCGTTGTTTCTCCTGAAGATAACAAAACCGCTATATTGCAGAAAGTCAAAAAGACTATTTCAGAGAACAAGCCTGTTGTCGTCGGAATGGACATTGACAATGCGCCGGTAAAGGGCGCGTTCAACAGACTCACCCATGATTACATCTGGGTGCCAGATCGAAGTGTAAAGCCCTCTCCAGGCCACGCGATGGCAATCGTTTCGTATGATGACACTTATGGCGGAGGTGCCTTCGAACTGCAAAACAGTTGGGGGCGGAAGTGGGCAAACGACGGTTTTTTTTGGATTAGATATAGCGATTTCGTTGATTACTTTGGCGAAGCATACGAACTTCTTGAGAATCCGGAAATTGCTAATCCTGAGGGATCTCAACTATCAGGGGCACTGAGTCTTGAAAAAAGCGATGGGCGGGTCCCTGAGGTTAGCTGGAACGGATCCAACTATGTTGTTCACGAAGATTTCCCTAGTGGCACGAGGTTTCGCCTATACCTCGACAATAATGAACCCGCATTCGTGTACATGATTGGGGTTGATTCTGCGTGGAAAACGTATCGTTTGTTCCCCAGCAATTCTTCTATGAGTCCGGCGTTGACGTACAAACGTAATCGTGTGGCATTGCCTGCCGAGGACCTGTATATTGAAACAGACCAGAACCCTGGCGAAGAAGATATCTTGGTTTTGTATTCACTTAGAGAAATTGACTTGAACAAAGTTGAGGAAGGAATTCAGACCAATAGTGGAAATCTCGCGGAAAGACTCCAGGCTGCTTTGGATAATAAGCTTATCAGCTTTGACCACGTTTCTTATGAAATGGATACAATGGCCTTCAAAGCTAAGAGCAAGACAAAGGGTGTTGTTGCACTTCTTGTATCCATCAATCATACCCCGTGATGATTGACGCAAAATGTCATTGAGTAAACTGCAAGGCGACAGCAAGCCGCTGATTGCGATCAATCGCGATAGTAAAAGGTCTAATCCAACCTGCAATCAAGGCACAGCCACCAATAAGACCGCCGATATTACCTTGGGTCGTGTATTTTCCGTTGACAGGAGGGCTGGTTGAGAGTAGAAGGCCGCCAACAAGCCAGCCCCCAGTAATAGCGGCGCCCCCCCAATAATCGCCTTGGAACCAACTCCCTGCTCCCAAGAAGGTGTTACCCAAGGCTGCCCAAAAGCCATTGGATCTATATTTATCGAATAGATCTCGTTTCTGGCTTTGGGTCAGAGAACTTGAAAGCTTCCGTATTGCGCTCTGTTTGCTATTGTCGAGGTAGTCCTTCTCAAAAAGCATTAAGCTGATTTTAGCACTGATTTCCTCAGAGCCATAATTCGACTGATTCTCGGAAAAAGACCCACCAGTTGAAGAATTTGCAATTGGAGTGCTATCGCTAGGTTTCAAGTTGTTCGCTGCCTCTTGCCCATCTTCTGCAACCAAAGCTGCGGATTGTGAGCTCAAATACGCATTCCCAAAGAATTGAGAGTATATGGCTGGGTTTTGCTGCCCATTTGTCATCGCCTGAACGTAAGCTCCCGTTCTCTTAAACACTTCTCCTATTTCCAACCCCGGGGTTCGCAGATTCATTAACAGTGCGCCAGTGAATACTCCATTTCGACCCTGACCATCTTGTGCTATGCTGCCCGCGCTCGTGGCAAAAGCAATAATGCTCCCCGGTGGTTGAGCAGCTACAACGTTCAACCCCCTCGCTCCTGAACGCGCCCACGAGAATGGATTGTCGCGGCAGGCGTCTAACACCACTACATTCAGTGAATTGTGTGCTTGCTGCAAGACATCAAGAACCTCTTGCGCCGAAAGCGCTTTTGTCCTGAGAAAAGGCTCGGAAGGAATATGTGCATCGGTGGGAATTAGATAGTTCGTTCCACCTGACTGAACTCCATGTCCCGCGTAGAAGAAGAAGCCAATGGCATCTTTTGAAGTCGAAAGCTGGCTTCCAAGGCGAACGACCGCGTCCTCCATGGTAGGAAGATCAGCATCCACAAGACTATCGACCTGGAATCCGAGACTCTTAAGCGCCTCTGCGATGTCTTGAGAATCATTAGATGGATTCTTCAGTTTGCTGATTTCGAGATAGTTGCTGTTTCCGACGACCACAGCAAAGCGACTTGATTGAGCAAAGATAGGGGACGTGAGACCTACAACAACGAGCAGCGCAAGAATCACTTCCAGTTTCTTCATACTCGTCCCTCATTTGGCTTATTTAATTCACTTTTCGGCAGCTGCAAGACCTTATCGATGTCTAAGACGGTTATCAATCCATCCCCATCCAAGTCGCCGCTTTCAAGCGTACCAGCACATTTGTGACAGAAGTAGATAGTCTTCAGATACTTCTTCTCAAGCAGGGGAGGTATTCTGTCATAGAACTTTTTGTCTCTTGGTAGCCTTTTCTGGAAATATGTATACAACCCCAGATCATGTTTATCGTGGTTGCATTTTGGGCAAGCCCATACTTGGTTGTGAATGCCTTGAACCCTCTCACATGAGGAACACTTCTCAAAAATTAGAATGGACTTTGGGACAACGTGCTCCCACTGCAGTTCTTGACTTGCGCCACAGTAAAGGCAGACCTTCTCAGTCTGGATAAATTGTTTGTCTTCACGAGTGATGTTCGACCACTTCTTTCGCCCTTCTTTGAGATCTCGAAAGCTCTGCTTGATGAATCCGTAGCTTTGCGATTTCGCATCCGAACCAAAGGCACTGTGTGCCATTACCTTGGCGTACTGGTAGAAGATTAGCTCCTCGATCGTTGTGACTTCTCTATCTGGCATTTCGTAGAATCCTTCACCTCGGATTCTATCATAGCTTACAATACGAATCTAAGAGTGCGGGGTGCGCATTGGCGAAGTTGGTGGTTTCTGGCTAGAAAAGGCCCTCCCAGCCCATGGTAAACTACCACTGGCAAAATCTTTCAAGGCTGGGAGGGAAAGGACTATGGATTCTCTGGTACCGCAGATCGTGGAAAACTCCAAGGCCTCCTACGGGCTGAAGATCACGGAGCAGCGATACGTTCCTTGCCGAGAGAAATCTCTTGGAGTTTCTCATGAAGCTTGGCCGTGGAGTGACGAGGAATGTTTTCGAAAGCATGGACAAGGGCTATGAGGGCGCCGTCGCCAACAAGGAGGGGCGCAAGTACAGGTTTGTCGGCTATCGCAAGACCAACCTGCACGGGCTTTTCGGGATAATTGAATACAAGAGGGCCTACTACTTCAGCCAGCACGAGGGGGGCGGAGGATACTTTCCGCTGGATGAGAAACTGGGCATCGAGAAGCGACACACCCCGGGCTGCCA
>JBEKVA010000068.1:0-14309 GCA_049514475.1 Spirochaetia bacterium | reverse complement strand
GATCCGTTCGCGGCACGAGAGACCTTCTCCCATTCAGCCCACGTGGCAAGCCGCTGGGGATACAGCTCCTTCACGTACTCCGCGGCAGTGTTGCCCAGCAGGAGACGGAGGGGCGGATCCTCCGAGTCCACTGCCTTCAGCACAGCGGCGGCCGTAGCCCGGGGATCTCCGCGCTTGGCCTGCATCGTGGCGGGCCGCACTCGCCGAACGCTGTCGTAGAGGGTGTTCTCTTGTGCATGCACCGAGGAGCTTCCGGCCCAATCCGTCGTGAACCCGCTTGGCTCGATGAGCGTCACCTTGATCCCGAACTGCCGCACTTCCTGGCTGAGTGAATCACTGAAAGCTTCCAGCGCCCACTTGGACGCGTGGTACATCCCCAGGGCCGGAAATGCCGCAATTCCTCCGATGCTCGATACCTGGAGGATGTGGCCGCTCTTCTGTTCCCGGAGAATGGGAAGGGCGGCTTGCGTCACCCACAGCGCGCCGAAGAAGTTGGTCTCCATCTGGGCGCGCACCTGCTCCTCCGTGACCTCCTCCACGGCACCGAAAAGCCCGTATCCCGCGTTGTTGATGACCACGTCCAGCCGGCCGAAATGTTCGTGCGCCCGCCTGACGGCCGCGAAGTCCGCGGCCCTGTCGGTGACATCGAGCTGGATCGGCAGCAGGTTCTTTCCGTACTCTGATGCCAGGTCCTTCAGCGAATCGATGCTGCGCGCCGTGGCCGCAACCCTGTCACCGCGCGCAAGGGCTGCCTTTGTCCATTCGCGCCCGAACCCTCGGGAAGTCCCCGTAATGAACCATGTCTTCATCTTACACTCAAGGTCCGAATTTAGAGCGCTCCAGGTCAAGCGAAATGCGAGGCTTCCAGTCGGGGGATTTAGTATCTTTGTTCCCATGAAAAAGAAGCTTGTCGTAGTCGTTGTTGGAGCCACGGGAAAGCAGGGAGGCGCCGTGGCCAGGATCCTCCTGGAGCGAGGCCACGAGGTCCGTGCTGTCACGCGAAACCCGGACTCAGTGAAGGCGAAGGAGCTTGCGAAGGCGGGCGCAAAGCTGGTCGTCACTCCCGTCGAAGACACGGCGGCACTGACGAAAGCGCTCGAAGGGGCGACTTCTCTCTTTGCAATGACGACTCCATTCGGAGGAGCGGCGGCGGAAACACCCCAAGGCATCTCCGCCGCCAACGCGGCCAAGGCAGCGGGGGTGCACCTGGTCTTCAACTCCGTGGGCTCCGCCAATCGGCAGACGGGTATACCGCACTTCGAGAGCAAGTACGCGGTTGAAGAGCACATCGCCAGGATCGGAGTGCGCGCCACCATCCTCGCCCCTGTCTACTTCATGGAGAATATCTATTTCTCCAGGGAGCAGCTTGCCAAGGGCGTTTACGCTGTGCCGCTCCCGCCCACCAGGAAGCTGCTGCAGGTCGCTGTGGCGGATATCGGAGCGGTTGCCGTTCGTGTCCTCGAGGACGAAAGCCGCTTCGCGGGGGCACGCTTCGACCTTGCGGGTGACGAGCTCACGGGCAACGATGCAGTTGCCATCCTCTCCCGTGTCACCGGCCGCCCGTTCACCTATTACCAGGTCCCCCTCGATGTCATCCGGCAGCGGATGGGCGAGGACGGGACCAGGATGTACGAATGGATTGACCGCGTTGGCTACACGGTGGATCGCGCAGCGCTTCACCGTGAGTTCCCCGATGTTGCCTTCCACGACTTCGAGTCCTGGGCAAAGGCGCAGGATTGGAAGGCGCTCCTTCAAAGCAAATAGCCGTCGAACGATGCCACGTTAGGAGGTCGCGATGAAGTTGACGGATTTCTTTCTTGCCCAGCTCCAGCGGGAAACGCCTATCTCGCGCCGGGCCCTGCAGCGCGTGCCCGAAGGAAAACCGGACTGGAAGCCGCACGAGAAGTCGATGCCGCTGGGGTATCTGGCCGCCCTCGTCGCGACGATGCCGTCGTGGATCGCCATGGCCGTCGAGCAGGACTCGTTGGACCTCAATCCCCAGGGCGGCTCTGGCTACCAAAGGCCCGAGTGGAAGACCACGGCAGACCTCATGAAGCTGCTCGACGACGCAGACGCGAAAGCTCGCGGGGCCCTGGCGGCAACCAGTGACGAGCACCTGCTGACGACCTGGCGCCTGATGGCGGCAGGACGCGTTGTCGATGAGAGCCCGCGGCATGCCGTCATCGCCGATACATTCACCCATATCGGCCACCACCGCGGCCAGCTTACCGTGTACCTGCGTCTGAACGGAGTGCCGGTTCCTTCGGTCTACGGACCGACGGCCGACGAGAAGGGCTTCTGACGGTCATTGGGCCAACGCCAGGCGGCAAAGCCCACGCCGTCATTCCGCCAGCGTTTGAGGCTGTTGACCCGCAGGTGACGGCCGCTGTGCTATGATATGGAAAGAATCCCTCCCCGTTCCAAGGCTTCCGGGTCGTTTTCAATCAACTCGAAAAGGCGACGCGCGCTCCCGTTTGGCATGTTCTTTCCAGATTCCCAAGCCTCGACAGTTTTCGTACGCACGAGTGGGCTCGATCTTTAACGTCTTCTTCTTGAGCTTGAGGTTGCCCTTCTGGTATTCATCCATCTCCTTGATAGCAATTGTGGTGAGAACTCCGCCGGAAGGCTGTTTCATCAATTCGAGGCCTGAAAATCTGCTCTGTACAGCATGAGGGGTGGAAATGGACAGCCCGCACGCCCACGTCAGCCGGATGGAACTGCAGAGCCCTTGAGCCTCCGCATGTCTCCAGGAAGTTCGGGACCCATCAATTGTCACCCAACACCGCATCCAGTGAAAGCCCGGGGAACAATTTCTTTACTTTTTTGATAGTGACGAGGGAAGGGTTTCCCTTCCGTTCGAGCCTTTGGTAGCTGTAGATATTCTTGAGCCCCAGCTTGCGGGCAGCTTCTTTCTGCGTCAGATTGCCCCGAAGTCGCAATTGCCGTAATTGCATGGCGAAGGCAACCCTCGGATCAACTTCCACCACAACGACATTCCTTCCTTTCGGGATGCGTGCCGGGGATGGAAAGATAACCTTCGAAGAATCAGGTTCCTCGAGATAGAGATTCAAGGCTTCGTGCATGTTTTTCTGAAGATTCACTCTGTTCGACGCTTGGGTTACACAGCCTTGAAGCTCCATGCACTCAGCCCAGAGAAGACGGCCGATGTGTATACGAAAATGATATCTCATCAGTCTCCCTCCTGGTACGTCCTTGTCTGCATGAGCCGTTTCAGAAGCTTTCGTTCGAGACCGTGATCAAGCTCCCTGTGCATCGGTATTGTTTCTCTCAGAGAGCCCTTGCCGACTTTGACATGGGAACCTTTCTGGTGCAGAACGGCCCACCCCTCTCTCTCGTACAGGCGAAGCATCGCGGCGCCGCTGAAGGACATGCGGCATCTCCTTTCAAATGTACCAAATTTAATTGGTAAACACAACAATTGAGACGATCGAACCCCCGTCTTGTAAGACGTGGCCAAAGTCGCCGCGATTGAGGGTCAGAGCATAATTTGCTTTCGACCCGGCCCAGTCCCTTGATCTCAGCCAAGGCAGCACACGCCTTGCACCAAGCGGGGTCTTCCCAAGGTGCAAAGCCTATGCTGTCAGAACTCACGTCGAGCTGGAGTGCAATGGCGCCCGGCCCAATCTCCTTGGCCGCAGCCTCGCCGCGCTCGAGATTGCGCGACCCGACCACCACAGTGAGGCCGTGTGCCACGAGTTCCTTTGCGACCTGAAAACCGACTCCTTGATTAGCTCCGGTGACCAGTGCGACGCGTTTGTCCTGCATTGTAATCTCTCTTGTTATGTCGGGTCAGCCGGCGGCTCGCTCGTCGACCGGACGGCGCCGAAGGCTTGCCAGGTTGAGCGCTGGTGGGACGTAGTTGGCCGCATCGGTTCCGATGTCGGTTCCGGGAGGAACGATCTGGTCGATCTGGTCCAGGACTTCGTCAGAAAGAACGACCTCGGCGCCCGCGAGCAGATCGTCGAGCTGTTCCATGGTGCGCGGGCCGATGATCGCCGAGGTCACACTTGGGTGGGCCACCGCGAAAGACATCGCCATGTGAGTCAGGGAAAGTCCGGCCTTCTCCGCCACGACTATCAGTTGCTCCACCGCATCCAGCCGGTGTTCGTCGCTCATCTGCTTGCGGAGGACCTTGACGCGCAGGCTGTCGGGCAACGGCTGGCCCTTGCGGTACCGGCCGCTGAGCATGCCCTTGGCCAGGGGGCTCCAGACCATCACGCCCATCCCGTACCGCCGGCAAACCGGCAGCACCTCGCGTTCGATGCCACGGCTCAGGATCGAGTAGGGCGGTTGCTCGACGCGAAACCGCGCCAGAGCGCGCCGCTCCGCGACCCACTGCGCTTCCACGATCTCGGACGCGGGGAACGTCGATGATCCGATCGCGCGCACTTTGCCTGCCCGCATCAGATCGGTGAGGGCCGAGAGGGTTTCCTCGATGTCGGTATCCGGTGACGGACGGTGAATCAGGTAGAGATCGATGTGGTCTGTCTGCAGGCGGCGCAGCGATGCTTCCACTTCGCGGATCAGCCAGCGTCGCGAATTGCCCTGCTGGTTCGGGTCATCGCCCATAGGGTTGTTCACCTTGGTGGCGAGCACGATGTTGTCGCGCCGGCCTTTGAGAGCCTTGCCGACGATTTCTTCCGACTCCCCCTGACTGTACCTATCAGCGGTATCGATGAAGTTGATCCCGGCATCCAAAGCCTTGTGGATGATCCTGATCGAGTCGTCGTGGTCGGGATTACCGCCAACGGCACCGAACATCATCGCCCCTAGGCAATAAGGGCTGACCTTGATGCCTGTTTTTCCGAGCGTGCGGTATTTCATGGTATTCTCCTTTACTCCATCACCACGGGAGCGTTCCGAGTTTTGCGTGCGTGAACGTGCCGGTCGGACCATCCGGGCCGAGCAGCGCAACGCGCACCGCCTCACGGGCGCCCTCCTCGACAGTCTCCGTACCCGCGTATGCGTTGAGGTTCGTCTTGGTGAAGCCCGGGGAGACGGCGTTGACCTTGATCCCGGTCGATTCCAGCTCGATCGCCATGGCGAGCGTCATGGCGTTGAGAGCCGTCTTGGACGCAGGGTAGACAGGGCCAAAGTTCGTGCGCTGGGCGTAGGTCGGATCCGCGTTCATTGTCAGCGACCCAACGCCGCTCGACACGTTGACGATGCGTGCCGCCGGCGCCTCGCGAAGGAGCGGCAGCATTGCCTGGTAAACGGCAAGGACGCCGAACACGTTGGTCTCCCACACCGCGCGCACTTCATCGAGGGATACGTTGCTCGGGCGGACCAGCTTGGCGTACTCCGAGACGGACATGCCAGGCAGCTTGGTCGTATTCGAGATAGCCGCGTTGTTGACGAGCACATCGAGGCGGCCAAGCTCCTTGCGGATGCGCTCTGCCGCGGCGGTGATCGAAGCCCGATCCGTCACGTCGAGCTGAAGCGCGCGTGCGTCCGGCCCAACCTCCTTTGCCGCGGCCTCGCCGCGATCGAGATTGCGTGACCCGACCAGCACAGTGAAGCCGTGTGCCACGAGATCCTTCGCGATTTGAAGACCTATTCCCTGGTTTGCCCCGGTGACCAGGGCGACGGGTTTGTCCTGCATGGTAATCTCCTTCTTTGCATCGATATGTGGTCAAAGCCGCTTTGCTGTGCTACATTAGAGCCAAGCGGAACCACATTCCGTTTCTTTTATCAAGATACGGAACACCGTTCCGATTGTCAAGGGGAAATTTGGTGACCGACGGACTGGAAGACCAAGGGGAGGGCTTGGAGCCTCGGGGCCACAAGGATGGCCGAGTGCGCATCGACGCACAGCGCAACATCGACGCGTTGCTCAAAGCGGCCATCGAGGTGTTCTCGACCTCTGGAGTGGACGCTCCAGTGCGAGAGATCGTCGAGAAGGCCGGGGTCGGCATCGGGACCCTTTATCGCCATTTTCCGCAGCGCTCCGACCTCGTCGCGGCCGTCTTCCGTCACGAAATCGATGCGTGCGCGGACGCCGCACCGATCCTGGCTGCCGAGCACGAGCCTGGCGAGGCACTGGCGAAATGGATGCAGCGATACGCGGCCTTTCTTGGAACCAAACGGGGGCTGGCCTCCGCCCTGCACTCGGGAAACCCAGCCTTCGACCCTTTGCCCGCGTATTTCCAACAAAGACTCCAACCTGCACTTCAGACACTTCTTGCGTCCGCGGTAGCCGCTGGCGAAGTCCGCACCGATTTCACCGCCCAGGATCTCTTGGATGCGGTCGCGAGCTTGTGCAGGAGCGCCTATGATCACGGGCCCGACCACGCCCGGCGTATGGTCGCTCTACTCGTTGATGGGCTCCGCTACGGCAAGAGCAGGTTGGACTGATAGGATCGGGTGGTGCGTCGTTTCTCCGCAAAACCACCCTTCCGCGGTGTTTAACATATGGGGGTAGTAATGAATATCGAGTACTTTCATGCTTCGAAGTACGGCAACGGCGCCATGGTCGCGGAGGAGTTCAAAAGACTGATGACCGCCAAGGGCACGGTCACTGTGAACGTCCATCACGTCCGAGACGTGCGGCCGAAGGAAATCGCGCCGGCGGACTTGTACGTCTTCAGCGCGCCCGGCCGCATGGGGAAGCCTATTGGGAAAATGCGCAGGTTTCTGAAGAAGATGCGGCTTCCGTCAGGGACCAGGTGCGCCATCCTGACCACCGAAGGAGCTCCCCGGCCCAACGCCCAGACTGGCAAGATGCCCTCCCCGGAGGAGCTCGCAAAGTGGCAGCGCGTGACGCCTATACTGAATGAGATGCTCCAGGCAAAGGCCATGAAGAAGGTCGCAGAAGGCAAGGTCCTGGTGACCGGCTTGAAGGGGCCGTTGGAAGAGGGCTGGCAGAAAAAAGTGGAAGCTTTCGCGGCCCAGATCCAGAACCAGATATAGACAGCCTTGTGGGAGACGCCTTCACGGAGGCTGCCGTCCAGAGGAGGCGCGGCGGTGGTCGAGTTGGTGGCTGCCCTTGGAGAAGCCACCCATTACTGAGTTGCCGCCCCATGGGGGGTGGCCGATCAACTTGACGTGCACACTTCAAGGTGTACTCGAGGCGCAAAAGATCGGCGGACACCGGACGATAATCGAGTCCAATATACTGGACTCGCGTGAAAAAGTCCATTATACTGGACTCATGAACCTGCACGGAGTCGGCGTCCTTGTCGCGGAGAGGCGGCGTGCACTGGGCTTTACGCTTCAGGCGCTCGCCACGGAGGCCCAGGTCGGCAGATCGACCCTCGCCGCGCTGGAATCGGGGAAGCTCAGTGAGCTCGGCTACGGAAAGGTCGCCCGCATCTGCGCCGCGGTAGACCTGGTGCTTGAAGCCCGGCCGCTGACCCTCGATAAGCCCCTCTCGCGCCACAGGCATCTGACAGAGCCCGCCGCCCGGGAGCTTACCAAGGCAGCCATTGAGGACATCGTCGTACGTGGAGACATCAGCTCATGGCGTGGACTGGTGCAGGCGATGCGACGGGATGCCACTGGTCGCCTGACCGGGCGGGCGCGGCAAGTCCTCTCAGGGGCCGACAGATCGGACCCGCGAGTGCGTGCCTTCCTGGCGCTCCTCCCCGGCGCTTTGAAATCGGCGGGAAGGAACGCCAACCGTGGGTAAGGCCCGGGGATCCTATGATTGGGAGCGGCTGCTCGCACACGCAGCTATTCTCCAGGCAAAGGTGCCGAGCGCTATCCTGGTAGGAGGGACCGCAGCAGCACTGCATGCCGGTCACCGCGTCTCCTTCGATCACGATCATGTCCTGAAGGACCTGGCCGCACATTACGAAAAAGCGACTGCCGCCCTCGAGTCAATTGCCGGTTGGCGAACCAAGCGCCGTATCCGTGGGAAGCTCGTCCTCGGCGAAATCGAAGGTATCGATGCGGGGCTGAGGAATCAAAGGAGATCGGCGCCGCTGGAGACCACTTCGATCACCTTGCCCGGCGGTCGAATACTCAAGGTGCCGACGATCGAGGAAATGCTTCGGATCAAGACCTTCCTGGTTGTCGAGCGAAACACAACGCGGGACTACCTCGATGTCGCAGCGCTCTCTTACCACCTTGGCACAGGCAAGAGTGTGCGGGCGATCGAGCGGATGCGGCAACTCTACGCCGAGTTCGCCGGGGAGGCAGGCGACATCATGATTTCCGTCACCGTAAAGCTGGGCATGCCCGACCCCTACGATCTCACCGGGGTCGACCTCACCGAATACAAAGGGATCATTCCTCCCTGGAACGACTGGAGGGCGGTGGAGAAGCAGTGCCGCGTGCTCGCGGTTGCCATGCTAAGAAGCGGGAAGTAGCGGCCGGCGGGAGCAGCGCTGCCTTACCGCAGGTTCTCCTCGGTGTACAAGGAAAGCTCGATCACGCGTTCCAGGAGCTCGCGGCTGTCGAAACCAGGGAAATTGGCAAGGACGAGCTCTTTTGCGAAAAGCCGACATATGTACTTGAGCTTGCGGGCGTGCTTTTGCGCCGCGAACAGGTAGTCCCTGTGGCCGTTGTTCACGACGATGAGGTTGTTCTTCTCGTCGTAGCGGGACCGCCACAGCTCGCCAGGGGCCCGAAGGAAAGTGTAGCCAGGCAGTCCTATGCCGGCCCTGTCCCCTGCCACCGCTTCTCGCTCCATGAGCGACTCGCTCACCGTGATGGTTGCCTCTGCGTGCACAACGATGTCCCCTTGCGTGGCCGCGGCTTCCAGGATGCAAAGGCCCGGCTCCTGAGGGGCGGTGAATGTGACGATTTCACCGGTCTCCGCTGAGAGCGCACCCGCCCCTTCCTTCATCCGCCATCGGATTTCGATTCCCTGTTCGATGGTGCGCCTGCTCTTGTCCCGCAGCACGCACCGAAACCCTCGCCCCGTGTTCACCTTCATGACCACCGACGATGGAGAAATATGCGCGCTGAAAAGGGGCCCCGGATAGTTGAAGAACTCACGCTCGCCCGCGGGCTCTTCAGGCTCTTGAGCGTAGTCGGCCGGTGCGCCGCCCTCACCCGTGGCACCAATTGGCTCGCCTCCGTCAGCGGTCCCCCGCTGGTCCGCGTCACCAGGCTCTGAGGACGCTGCGGCAGAGTCGACTCCACCCTGCGCCCCGCGCGCGGGCCCGCTGTTGCGACGACCTGTATGAAGGTCAAACCATTGGTAGTCCTCCGGCGGCAGGGTGAGGAAAGCCTCTTTGAAAGCCTTCTGCACGCTCTTGAGAATGTTGCGGCTTGTTTGCTCTTCCGCCGCGTTCTTTTCCTGTGCAATGATCTCTCGGAGAAGGACTTTCACCGCGCCGAGCGCCTCGCGAAACGCCTCGAAGCTTTCATCGAGGATGACTCCCGTGCGCGTGCCCGGAGTAAGCGCCAGGAAAGGCGCGTCGATCATGCCCTGGAGGTAGCCTGTGTTCCACGGCTCCTCGTTCAAAGCATCGATCTCCGCCAGGGAGGAGACCACTCGTGTACCTGACCGAAACAGGCCCACGTGGTTCTCCGGGCCCTGGCTGTTGAGGTACAGCTCGAGATAGATCTCGCCGCGTTCAGAGGGGACGCTCCGGATCTCGTGGAGGAGGCGACCGGCGTACTGCCGCGGCTGGACTTCGAGGTCTTTCTTGGCCGTGCGATCCAGAATACGGATGCGTACGCCTGACGTGCGAATGCGGTCCCGCAGCTCAGAGGCCAGGTAGCTCTGGATCTTCTCTCCGCTGAGCTGGCGCAATCCCGGGAGCAGGGGATGAACGAGGAGCTCGGTCCCCTTGTGGGTAAAGAGGGTCTTGCGAACCGCGATGGTGTAGCCCGGCTCGTTCTTCCTCATCACCATCTGGTGAGTCCTTCCCTCCAGGTCAGCGGAGGAGAGGGTCAACGACTCTCCCACGGTCCAGAAGCTGAGCAGCCCAATACCGAACTCTCCCTGGATTCCCTGGGCGCCCTTTTCCTTGAGAGTGCGTTTCAAGGAGTCACCAATATGGGTGGCGACGTACGTAAAGTCAGGGATGCCCGAGGCATCGCGCGGGATCCCTTCCCCGTCATCCACGATTTTCAGATACGTTGTGCCCCGTTCTTTGCCGCGAATGATGGTGATGACGCTGGCGCGCGCGTCGATGCTGTTCTCCACAAATTCGGCGATCGCCTTCAGCGGGTTGTTCTGCGAAAGGGCGATGATGGTAATGACGTTCCAGTTGTCGCCGATCCTGAGCTTGCCCCCCGAACGCCTGCCGGTCAGACGCTGCTTCGCAGGGGATATCTTCCTGGCACGGGTTCGGCGTCCGCTCTGCGTGGGTTCGCTCATTGATACGGTGGTACACGAAATAGAGCCCGCCGACAATCCCACTCGTCGCTGGCGCTCCCAAGCCGACGGTCTCGTGTGCAGATTCTATGGCGTTCTCCGCGCCGCAAGGGGAAGGATCTACTCCGAGTCTCTGTAGGCTGCGCCAGCCGCCGATCGATGCGCAGTTGAAACGGAAAGAATCCCGCCACGCTTCAAAATCTCCGGGTCATTCTCAATCAGTTCGAAAAGACGGCGAGCGCTGCCGTTAGGAATGTTCGTTCCAGATTCCCAGGCCTCGACAGTCTTACCGCACACGCCGCAGACATCCGCAAAGGCTGCTTGCGTAATGTTCAGGAGTCCCTTTCGAAGAGACTTCACCTTTTTTGCGTTGTAGGCTCGCGTCGGCTCGATCTTGAGCGTTCTCTTTTTTGCCTTTAGTCTGCCCTTCTGGTAGGCTTCCATCTCCTTAAGGCCCTGCATAATTTTATTGAATGGTCTCTCAGCCATGTTACGCTCCCCCGCTCAAAAGTTGCTTCACAAGTCTCTTCAAATCTGCGCACTCCCGCTTGGTAAGTGCTCCCTTTGCATTCTTGCCGTAGACCGCCAAAAAAAGACTCCGCGCTTCATGATGAAGTCAATGTGGATAACGCGGGCACCGATAGACCTGCCCTTCCCCTTCATCGCCCATCTGAGTTTTCGCACACCTCCGGACCCTTTGATAACAGGACCGGCACCCTCGGAATCATATGATGCAGGCCAAGGGGTTACCACAAGAGTTTTCAAGCTTGAATACCTGGCGGCAATCGCCCTTGAAACGGGACGAGAAAAGGACAAGCTTCGCGTAAGAATGCTTGCCGAGAGGAAAGCCCTTGACACCAGGGAGTTCGCGGCTATCATCAAGCGTTATGGATTGGAAAAGAGATACGCAGAATGGACAAAATGAGCGACCTCAAGCCATACGGAGTTGACGAAGCCAGGGACAGAGAGTGGCGCGCGAAGCAGGTTGCCCTTTCGGGCTCCGAGAAAGTCGATATCCTTGACCGCCTGAACGACGGCTGGCATCTGCTTCGAAGCATGAAGAAAATCAAGGAACCCGCCAGGTAGCCGTCCCTTCTTGGGCGCATTGTGGCCTTGTCAACGCCTATGCCAGGAATCCTGGGCCTGAGATCAGACGGTAACTATCCGCTCCATGACAGAGAGTTTCGGCTTTTCTTCTGACTCTGCATCCAGCCATTCGCGGATTGCGGACTTAATGTTCTCCAGCGCCACTCCGGAGGTCAGTCGACTCTTTCGAATTGGAGGGGCAGGAGATGCGCCAGATCGACATTCTTCGAAGCATTCAGAATCTCGATCCCGACGATCTTTTCCTCCGCACCTACGTCCAAGACGATATCGTCTGCGACTCGCTGGTTGATCACCTGCTGAGAACGCGCATCAAGACGCAAGTACAGCAAATCGGCCTTCTTATTGTATTCGATCTTCATCTCAACTCTCCCAAGTATCGAAGAAAACATACACCGTAACGACAACAAAGGCATCCCCTTCAGCGGCGTAGCAGCCCTCAACCACTTTCTGCGGGTAATGTTTTCCTCGCCATTCCTGGTCAACCTTGAACAGTTTCCGTACCCCAACTCTTTTATATTTTGCGGACACAGGCGTCCCAGTCAAAAGCACTTCTCTAATCTCTTCCTGGGTGGCACCCGTGCTGCAGCCCGTTCGAGAGCATGCTGGCTGATCAAAACCCTCACATCGCCAAATCAATGGGCGATTCGGACTTGCTGCTTGTAAAACCTCCACAATTCCCTTGCGCCGGAACGTATTCACCCCTAAGATGCCAGGTGCCGCGGCGCACCTCGGCGCCGGCACAAAGAAAAATGACGCAGAAAGAGCATGCATCGCATGACCCCGTGAAGCAGCCAGACTCTGCGCCCGCCACGCCCCCCGCTGGGTTCGCGCCCCCCGCCGCGCTGCCCTCCCCGCCCCCGCCGGCAGCTCCTCCCTCGACGCCCGCATGGCGCGCCTCGCGCGCCTCCTAGGCACCGACGAGGGCTTGTTCCTGCTCGCCCTGCACTCCTTCGTCGAAAGCTTCATCAGCGATGTGTTCCCCTCCGGCAAGTACGCAGCCACTTTCCCGCAGCTCCTGTGGGACTTCGAGGAGTTCCTCAAGCGCAAGGGGGGCGCGGGCCGCATCGCTCCGCAAGACGCACAGGCCATCATGCGCATCTCCCGCGAGCACCCCGCCGCCAAGAAGGTCCGCCACGGCTTCCAGACGCTGGGCAGGAGGGCGTGGCCACATCGTTTAACTTCCTGGGGTTCTGCCGCGTGTGCGAGATCGTGCATCCCTTCCTGGACACCCTGGCCCAGACGCTGAAGATCTGGGAGGAGAAGGTCTCCCCGCTCGCGAAGAGCCAGGAGCTGTCGAAGCTCAAGTTCGAGCTGTACGTGGCGCAGCGGGAGAAAAGGAAGCTCCTGCAGCAGGCGGGGGAGGCGCAGGAGGCGGCGGCGCGGGCCGAGCAGCTAGATGCCGACCTGAAGCAGCGGGCGGCCGAGCTTGCGCGGGAGCGCTCGCGCGCGGAGGGCAAGGCGGAGCGGGAGGATGCGCTGCGGGCCGAGCTGAACAGCATCACCCAGCAGAAGAAGGCCATGGCGGAAGAGCTGGCGAAGTTCAAGGACCTGGACCTCTACGTGGAGCACCTGGGCAGGTTCACCGCCTACACGCGCACCCGCAGGGACTACGAGCGCGGCCTCATGCGCCTGACCGCCTAGCAGCAGGCCGCCGTGGACGCCTTCACCCCCGGCCACGACTTCCTGATGCGCGGCGGGGCGGGCACGGGAAAGACCATCGTGCTCCTGCACGCCTGGGGCAGGGCGCGCAGGGACCTCTTCACCCCGCGAACCGTGCTCCTCACCTACACCACCACCCTGGTGAAGTACGACCGCTACCTGGCGGAGCTGCTGAAGGCCTCCGAGGACCCCGGGCTCATCCAGACCGCGGACAGCTTCTTCCGGCGGAGCAACACGGGCTTCATGTCCAGCGCCGAGCTTACCACCGAGGTGGAGGACTTCCTCTTTGCCAACATGGTGAGCAAGTCCGAGTCACTAGAAAAGCGGGTGGCGCGGCGGGGCATGCGCCGGCCCCTCTCCGCGGCGCAGCGGGTGCTTGTGTGGCAGATCAGGGACCTGATTGCGTAATCACTACTCTCGCATCAAGATGATAGAAGCAATGGGCGATGCAGCCAGTCCCGCCGGCTCGGGCGGCGTCGCGCCGAGTGCGGGCAGCGCCGCTGGTGCTGGGGGCGCGAAGGATCGCGACATCGACATGGTCTTTGTCGATGAGTCCCAGAACCTCACCGCGGTGGACCTTGAAGGTGTTGAAGCTGCTGTCGAAGCGCGGTGTGATCATGGCAGGCGATGCAGGCCAGGCCATCTACGGCCTGGGCAGCCCGTACAAGCGGGCGGGCATCGACATCTCAGGCAGGACGCGGATCCTGCGCACCGACTTCCGCACCACCTGCCCCATCCACGACCTGGCGGAGAAGTATCGCGAGCTGTGCGGCCCCGACGTGGAAGGGGAAGCGGTCACCACCCACGCCTTCCGCGAGGGCCCCTCACCCGAGCTCTATCGGGCCAGCACCCGCGAGGAGCTCCTTAAGCTCCTGGTGGAGAAGGCGAGCCTGTTCATCGACAAGCTCGGCTATGACCCCGAGAACATCACGATCCTGGCGCCGGGCACGGCCGACGTGTCGGCAATCCAGGAGAGGCTCGGCCGCCGCGGCATCAAGAGTGCTAACATCAAGGATGATTCATTCAGCTTCACGGCGGAAGGGCTGGTGCGGGTGTCCACGCTGCACTCCAGCAAGAGCCTGGACTTCCCGGTGGTACTGCTGTACCTGCCGTCGCTGCCGATTGCGGCGGAATACGACGAGGCGGCGGCCGACGAGCTGGCGCGCAACCTGATCTACGTGGCCATGACTCGCGCGATGGACAACCTGAATGTGTTCGTGATGGAAGAGGCGAGGGAGAGGGCGGCGGTGGA
>JBEKVA010000067.1:0-14408 GCA_049514475.1 Spirochaetia bacterium | reverse complement strand
TCGCGAGAAACGGGAATCGGTCATGGCGCGGGACGCCGTGACCCCCATTGGGCTGCATGGCCGCTATTGCAGCACGCCGTCAGGGGAAAAGACCCTGTCCCTGCAGATGGCACCGGGCAGGAAGAAAGAGATCAGGGTCAACGAGAAGGTGCTTGCCGAGCGCCGCGAGCTTCTCTCCGAGGTGCTCTGCATTTGCTTTGTGCAGCAGGATATGGATTTCGTGACCGGGCCTCCCGACGAGCGGCGGAGGTTCTTCGACCAGACCCTCATCCTTTCCGATCTTTCTTTTCTCGACTCCTTGCGCTCATATCGCCAGGTGCTGCGTGCCCGCAATCTCTGCCTGAAGATGCGCAGGGATGAGCTGCTGGACGTCTATGACGGACAGCTGGCAACCCTGGGGATTGCGATGCAGGGGCGGCGGGCCGCGCTGATGAACGAGTTCAACGAGGTCTTTGCCCCGCTCTTCCGCGAGATCATGGGAACCGCGGAGAATGTTCGGATCCGCTACCGCCCTTCGTGGGACGGGCTCTTCACCGTGGATGACGTGACGGCGCGCCTTGCCGCGTGTCGCGCGCGCGACCAGCTGCTGGGTATGACCACCAGCGGGCCGCATCGTGATGCCTTCTCCTACCTGCTGGAAGGGCGGGAGTACGCGCATATCGCCTCCACGGGACAGCTCCGCCTGTGCGCGCTGGCCCTGCGGGTGGCCCAGGCCCGGTTCCTCACGGCACGGACGGGCCGCATGCCTGTCCTCCTGCTGGACGATGTCCTCCTGGAGCTCGACCCGGGCAGAAAGCGCTCCTTCATCTCCCGGTTTCCTCCCTACGAACAGGCATTTTTCACCTTCCTGCCTGACGAGAGCTGGCAGTCATTCAGGACGCCGGACACGCTCGTGCTCACCGTCGATCGAGGCGACTTCACGGCGTGAAAAAGATCGGTGATCTGCTGAAAGAGTACCTCAAGGAAATGGGGTGGCTTTCGGGGAACCCCTATGAGCCGCTGTTCAAGGGGTGGAAGGAGATAGCGGGAGAAGCCCTGGCTGCCCACTCCCGGCTCATCGATGTGCAAAACGGTATGCTGCTGGTCGAAGTGGATCACCCGGGATGGCTGCAGATGCTCCAACTGAGGAAATCACCCCTGCTGGAGGCGGCCCGCCGAGCTGCCCCGGGGACGAGCATCGAGGGTATCAGGACCCGGCTGGCCGGCGGCGGTCGTTGACAGGCATGGTCGTTCCCTCTATATTGTCAAAGTCTAACCTTAGAAAAGAACACCTGCTCGTCAGGATAAACAAGGAGCATATTTCCCATGAAACGGACCTATCAGCCCAGCAAGACCAAGAGGACGAGAAAGTTCGGCTTTCGTGCGCGGATGGCCACCAAGGGCGGACGGCTCGTGCTGAAGCGTCGGCGCGCAAAAGGACGAATCAAGCTCACGGCCTCGGATGAGAAGAAGCCTTACTAGACAGGAAAGACTCCGCAGAAGCAGCGATATCAAAGGGATGTTCTCCGCGGCCCGACGCATCGAGTCGCGGGGATTGAAGCTCCTGTACAAGGTCAATGGGAGCCCCGCCACGCGGTTTGCCGTCGTGGTTGCGCGGGGATGCGGGGGAGCAGTCAGGAGAAACCGGGAGAAACGGATTACACGGGAAGCCTTCAGGTCCCTCAGGGAAACCGTGGTCCCGGGTTTCGACCTGGTGTTCCTCGTGCTCCGATTCGGGGCGACGTTCGCCGAGAGGCATGCCGCGATGCGGCAGCTTGTCTCTCGCGCGGGACTGCGGAACGCAGCGGATTGAGAAGGCAGTGAGGTTTCTCGCGATAGTTCTCATTACGATCTACCAGAAGGTCATCTCCCCTGCTTTTCCTCCCTCGTGCCGCTACACCCCCACCTGCTCACAGTACGCGAAAGAAGCGATAGAGAAATACGGCTTTTTCAAGGGATCGTATCTCGGCGTGCGGAGGATTCTCCGCTGCCACCCCTTTCACGAAGGGGGCTACGACCCTGTTCCCTGAGAAGAAGGAATTATGGATAGGAAAACACTTCTAGCGGTCGTGATCTCGGTGGTCGTCATCGTCGGGGGAATGCTCCTCCAGGGAGTACTGTTCCCGCCGAAGCCGGCCCCCGTCACGACCGCCCAGCAGGCACCTGCAGCGGCGGCCCAACAGGCACCCGGGGCAACGGCCCAGCAGGCACCCGCGACAGCGCAGACGGGCAGCACCACCGGGCAGCAGGCCGCGCCCGCGGCCCAGGCCGGCAGCGTCACCACCACCACAAGGACAGGGACCACGGCCGTCAGCGGTGTCGTGGCGGTGCCCGGAAAGGTCGTGCCCCTGCCGGATTCGGCTCCCCCGGCGAACCAGGGTGAGACGATCACGCGGGACACCGACCTGTACACCCTGACATTCGCCAGCGCGGGGGGCACCCTGCAGTCGGCGAAGCTGAAGAAGTACAAGAACACCGACGGCTCCCCGGTGGAGATGATCATGCTCCCAAAAACGGCCGCGGAAGGGGAGACGCCCTTTGCGCTCTCCTTCGGGGACTACAAGTCGGAGCAGGTGAGCGTTCCCTTTTCCCTGCACGAAAGCACCGACGGGGTGACCACCAGCTACGACTTCTCGCGGTCCTTCCTGGCCCCCTCGGGCGTTCCCTTCACCCTGCACAAGACCTACGTGTTCGACAAGGACGAGTACCTCTTCGAGCTGCGCGTCACCATCGAAAACTCCGTCAACGAGTACCCCGCGCTGGATTTCGGAGGATACTCGTATACGCTGAGCTTCGGTCCGCAGATCGGCCCGCACTACGCGAAGCTCGACGGCAGGAGCGACTTCCGCAACTACGCCTACTGGGCTGACGGCAAGAGGCAGGACCCGAAGGTGGGCATGGGGAGCTTCAAGGAGCTGGACAAGACGGTCACCTGGGCGGCCGTGGTGGGCAAGTACTTCACCGCCATCGCAGTGCCGGCGTCCTCCAACCGCATCGTCTTCGACTCCCGCAAGCTCGTCGAGGGCTTCGACAGGTCCGTCGTCTCCTTCGAGATGCCGGTGCTGAAGAGCGCGAAGAACACCGACACCTTCCGCTTCTACCTGGGGCCCATGAAGAAGGAGATCCTTTCCCGCTACAACGACTCGGCGCAGAACCAGTTCAAGGTCACCGGGCTGCACGCCGACGAGGTGGTCACCTCCTCGATCCTGATCGGGTGGCTGGCCACGCTTCTGAAGTACCTGCTGGACTTCTTCTACCTGCTCATCCCCAACTACGGAATTGCCATAGTGCTTGTCACGCTGGTCACCAAGCTCGTCTTCCTGCCGTTGACATTCAAGAGCTCCGAGTCCATGGCCAAGATGGCCACGCTGAACCCGAAGATGCAGGAGATCAGGACCCGGCTGAAGGACAAGCCCGAGAAGATGAACCAGGAGATCGCGGCCCTGTACAAGAAGGAGAAGATCAACCCCATGTCGGGCTGTCTTCCCATGCTTCTGCAGCTGCCGGTGTTCTTCGCCCTGTACAACCTTCTGAACAGCCACTTCGAGCTGCGGGGGGCCATGTTCATCCCGGGCTGGATCCCCGATCTCTCCTCTCCCGAGACGATCATCAACTTCGGCTTCACCATCCCGCTCATCGGGTGGACGGCGCTCCGCGGCCTGCCCATCCTCATGGTGGTGAGCCAGCTCCTGGCCAGCAAGTTCACCCAGCCGCCGACCGCGGCGCCGACGCAGGGCGGGGCGCAGATGAAGCTCATGACCTACGCGCTGCCGGTCGTTTTCCTGTTCATCCTCTACGATATGCCGTCCGGCCTCGTCCTGTACTGGACGGTGCAGAACATCCTTTCCGCCTTCCAGCAGATGTACATCAACTCGCTGAAGAAGAAGAAGGATGCGGCCGCAGCGGCTGCCTCTCCCCCCGTGCTCGTGAAGGGCAGCTCGAAAGGCGGGATCAAGCCGGGCATGAAGACCGGCAAGTGATGCGCATTCCACGCGCCTTTTGGAGAACGGAGACGGCGCGTGATGTCCAAGGAGACTCTCATGATAGTTAAGGAGTTCGAGGGGAAAAACGAGAAAGAGGCCATCGACAGGGCCATCGAGGAGCTGGGCCTCGACAGGAACGAGATCGATTTCGAGATCGTGGAGGCCAAGCGTCCCGGGATCCTCTTCCGGGGCGGCAAGGTGAAGATCCGCGTGCACCTCAGCGAGGAGCCCGAGGAGGAAGAGGAAGAGCCCGGGCAGCCGGATGATAACGGGGTACCGGGACAGGCGCCCCGCGCCCCCCGGGGGGCCATGCCGGCAAGCGGGGAGTTCGAGGAAAAAGTCATCGATTTCACGCGCGGGCTGCTGGACCGCATGGGCTTTCCCGCCCAGATCAACGTGAACTTCCGCGAGGAAGGGCGGCTGGGTCTGGACATCGAGAGCGACGGCTCGGGAATCCTCATCGGCAAGCAGGGCAAGACCCTCGAGGCGCTGCAGTTCGTCGTCAATCTGGCCGCCGGGCGCATCGGGGAGGACCACACCCGCATCGTCCTGGACACGCAGGACTATCGCAGCCGCCGCGAGCGGAGCCTGATCCGCATGGCCAACCAGGTGGCAGAGCAGGTGCGCAAGAGCCGCGACTCGCAGCTGCTGGAGCCGCTGAACCCCTTCGAGCGGAGGCTGATCCACACCTCCCTCGCCCGCTACGGGGACATCGAAACGATCAGTGAGGGCGACGGCTTGTACAAGCGCATCCGCGTGATCTGGCGCGGCGACCGCGACGGCGGCCGGGAGTAAGCCATGCCGATCTTCGAGTACGAGTGTAAAGCGTGCAGGAGCGTGTTCGAGCTCCTGGTGCGCTCCGATACGAAGCTCGCCTGTCCCTCCTGCGAGAGCGAGCGCATCGTGCGAAAGCTGAGCCTCTTCGCCGCGCATACCAAGAAGCCCGAAGGCGCTGTCCCCGCCTGCCACACCGGCGGGTGCGGCTGCGACCTGGGCAAGTGCGGCTCGGGCTTCTGCGGAGTCGACTGAAAAAACGGGGGGCGGGGTCGTCCCTCTCCCTCCTGCTTGAAGTGCTGCCCGCGCCGCGCACGTCCAATATTTGACAGCAGAGCGCGCCCGCACGTATCGTTGGCACGTGCATACCAAAGGCAGCCGAGCAGAAGCAGATGACGGATGAACAACTCATCGGCCGCGTGCGCGGCGGCGAGACGCGACTGTTCGGCGAGCTCGTGCGCCGCTACCAGGATCCCGTCTTTGCCATGGCATTGCGCCTCCTGGGCAGCGCGCGTGACGCGGAGGATGTTGCGCAGGAGGCCTTCCTGCGCGTTCACCGCGGGCTGGAGGGGTTCAAGGGAGATGCGAAGTTCTCCACGTGGCTGTATCGCATCACCTGCAATCTCTGCACCGATTTGCTGCGCAGGAACCGCGGCCCGGGCCGCGCGACCCTGGCCCTCGATGAGACGGCCGAGGTGGCCGACTCCGGCGTTTCATTCGAGCAGAAGGTCCTGGACGCGGAGGAGCGCCAAAGCCTCCGTGATGCCCTGGAGGGGCTTTCTGAACGATATCGTACCCTGGTTGTCCTCCATTATTACCAGGGTCTGCCCTACCAGCAGATAGCCGAGGTGCTGGGCATGCCGCTGAAAACCGTCGAAACCCGGCTGTACAGGGCGCGCAGGATGCTGCGCGAGCGCCTTGAGGACGCCAGGCAGGGAGGGAAAGCATGAGGTGCGCGCATGTGCTGCCCCTGGTGGAGCGTTTCGTGGACGGGGAGCTTGAACCCGTGATGGCTCGGAGCATCGAAGAGCACGCGCAGTCCTGCACGCGCTGTGCCGCGCGTATAGGTACCGCGCGCTCACTCACGGCGGCCCTCGCTTCCGTACCCGCGGTGTTCGCCCCCGCAGGAGTCTTCCAGAAGGTCATGGACGGGGTCTATCGGCAGGCGCTCACGCCGGCTCCCGCGGCAGGCACAGGCGTGGCGGGCGCTACGGGGGGCGGCACATCGGCCGCGCGGTTCTACCGCAAGCTGGGGCTGAGCCTCGTGCTCACGGCGGGGGTTCTGGGAATGAGCCTTCTCATTCCCAGGGCTACCTACACCGCCCTCGTGGGAACAGGCGGGAGCGTCGTGGTCTCGCGGGAGAGCACGAGTGTCGTGAAGAGCGCCCTGGACGGGGCCGGAAGCACGGTGCGGGGCATCCTTGGGGAATCCCCGCGAGGAGGAGATGACAGATGACGTGCAGCAATCACCCGAAGAGCGACGCGGTGGCGACCTGCGCCGAATGCGGCAGGCCGTTCTGCGCGGAGTGCAGCATCGAGCTCGACCAGAGAAGCTGGTGCCGCGACTGCCTTGCGCGGATCGTTTCGAAAAAGGGCACCGGTGCCCGCGTGCACCCGGGGTGGCGGAAGCTCGCCGCGGCGCTGCTGAGCATCATCCCCGGCGCCGGGCACATGTTTCTCGGGCTGATCGGCAAAGGGTTCGCTCTCATGGGGCTGCTGATCGCCTCGGTGTTCCTGATCATCCTCTATTCCGATGCCACCGGCATGTACTGGATGACGGCCTTCCTCATCCCGGCGCTGGGCGTGCTCTTTCTCTCCTACGCCGTGTTCGACGCCATGGCCATCTCCGACGCGCGCCGCAGCGGACGGAACCTCACCGCCGCCGACGATGACACCATGAAGGCCGTCTGGGAGCGCGTGCTCATGAACCGGCGGGCAGGGGGCTGGGTGCTCCTGATCGCGGGCATTGTCGGCATCCTGCACCTGTTCTCCGAGCCGTTCAGCCGCTGGACCATGGCCCAGTTCTCTCTGAGCTTCCCCATTGCGGGGCTGGTAATTCCCGTTCTCCTGCTCGTTATTGGTATTCTCTTGTTGAGAAGGAGCCGAAAAGAGAAGTAAGAGAGGCGAAATGCAGAAGACCGGCATCTCGGTCTGGGACACGGTGGATATCACGCAGAAGCAGTGTGCCGCGTGGCGTTTTCCCCAGCGCAGCATCTGGGTGGAACGGGTGGAAAGCGAGTGGCACGTGCTCTCCGTGACGGAGCGGGGGGACAGGGACGACGCGCGGAGCATGTTTGTTCCCCGCACCGAGAAGCCGCAGTCCACCGACTGGCGGCACTACCTGCACAGGGAAAGCGGCAAGGTCCAGCCCTCCCCGGTCATGCCTGATCGACCGGTTGTTGTCCGCCCCGACAGGTCACTTACCCTCTTGCCGGGCCAGAGCACCCTGTTTTTCCTCGAGCTCCCGGTCTGGTTTCGACTCTCCACGACGGGGCGGAGAGCCGTGCGGATCTTCGAGGAGGCGCTGTGCACGATGACCCGCACCTGGTTCGGGGACCCCGTGACAGGGGAGCTCTGCTGGGGCCTGGCCACCCGCCTCCACCATTCGGTGGATTCCATTGATTTCTCCGCGTGGATCGCCGTCTGCCCCCTGATGATCGAAAACGACTCCGAGACCGATCTCGATTTCGAAAAGATCTGCCTCCATGTCGAGAACCTGAGCATATTCCGCGGTCCAAAAAGGCTGTGGTCGAACAGTCTCAACGTGATTTTCAAGGGGCCCGACCAGGCCACCCAAATCGAAATCGTCCACAGCCCTCCCGAGTTCGAGCAGGGGCTCCAGCTTGTGTCCGCGGCGCGCCAGCCGGCGGCCGGCTGGAACATCCGCAAGACATTCGGGATGCTGAAGTACTTCACGGACTTCTGAGGAAGGGGCCCCGCATATGTTTTTTCAACAGATCGTGGGCTGGTTCCGCACACTCTCCCCCGAGATCCTGACGAAGGGTCTCCGCGTCGGGCTCACCGTGGTGATCGGGCTGTTCCTCGTGCGCACGCTGGCCGTGGTGGCCCAGCGCTACATCATGCGGAAGTCCACCCCGCAGCGGCAGATGATTGCGCGCAAGGCCATCAGCTACGCGGGCTTCGTTCTTGTGCTGATGGCCGTCCTCGCAGAGCTGGGGGTGAAGCTCACGACGCTCCTGGGCGCCGCGGGGATCGTGGGAATCGCGGTGGGCTTCGCCTCCCAGACCAGCGTGTCCAACATCATCAGCGGCCTGTTCCTGATCTCGGAGAAGCCATTTTCCGTGGGGGATGTGATAAAGATCGGGACCACCACCGGCATCATCCAGTCCATCGACCTTCTGTCCATAAAGATCCGCACCTTCGACAACCTGTTCGTGCGCATCCCCAACGAAAAGATCCTCACCTCCGAGGTGACCAACATCACCCGTTTTCCCATCCGCAGGATGGACATCGTGTTCCAGGTGGACTACGGGCAGGACCTCACGCGGGTACGGCTGATCCTCGCGGAGATAGCCCGCGACAACCCCTGGAGCCTCGATGAGCCCGAGCCGGCCATCATGGCCTCGGATTTCAAGGAGTCCGGCGTGGAGATGCTCCTGGGCCTGTGGTTCGCAAAGAGCGATTTCGTGGACCTGAAAAACTCGATCATGACCGACATCTCCGTGCGATTCGCGGCGGAGGGGATCAGGTTCGCGCACCCCGCGCGGATGGTGAGCATTGTCGGACCCGAGGCTCTGCCTATCGCGGTGCCCCGGCGCGCCTCGAAGCCGTCAGTTCCCGCTTGATGATCTGCTCGCGGCGCGGCCCCACCGATATCCAGGCAACAGGGGTGTGGATCCTTTTCTCGATGAAAAGGACGTAGTCCCGCGCGCGGGCCGGGAGATCCTCGAACCTGCGCACCGCCGTGATGTCTTCCTCCCACCCCCGCAGCTCCTCGTAGACCGCTTTCGCTTCATTCAGCAGGCGGGACACCGGGAAAGCCGTGGTTCTCTTTCCCTGGACAGTGTAGGCGGTGCAGACAGGGATCGATTCGCGATAGGCCAGGACATCGAGGTTCGTGATGGCAGCCTCCGTCGCTCCCTGCACGCGGCACCCGTAGTCGGTGGCGACGCAGTCGAACCACCCCACCCTGCGCGGCCGCCCCGTGGTGGCGCCGTATTCTCCCGCGTCCCCGCCGCGCTTGCGCAGCGTCTCCCCTTCCTCCGCGTGCAGCTCGGTCACGAAGGGACCGGCCCCGACGCAGCTCGAGTAGGCCTTGGTGACGGTGACGATGCGGCTGATGGACCAGGGAGGAACGCAGGCCCCGACCGCGGCGAAACCCGCCAGCGGCGAGGAGGAGGTCGGGTAGGGCCAGATGCCGTGATCGGGGTCGCGGAGCGTGCCCAGCTGTCCCTCCAGGAGGAGCGTCTTGCCCGCCTCCACGGCATCCAGCAGGAGCGTGGTGGTATCGGCGATATACGGCGCGATCCTCTCACGGATGGAGGCCACTTGGCCGACGATGTCGTCCACCGCGAGGGGCTGTTTCCCATAGAGCTTCTCCAGCACAACGTTCTTCTGCGTAAGCGCTTTCGCCAGTCGTGAGCGCAGCAGCGGCTCGTCGAAAAGCTCGTTGATCTGCAGGCCCAGCTTCAGCGCCTTGTCAGCATAGAATGGGGCGATCCCCGACTTGGTCGACCCGAAGCTCTCCCTGCCCAGCCGCTCCTCCTCCAGGGAGTCGAAGAGGATATGGTGGGGAAGCAGGACCTGCGCGCGCTCGGAGATGCGCACGTCGGGCCGCGGCACCCCCCTCTCCACCAGCTTGTCCAGCTCGGAGAGGAATGCGCTCACGTTCACCGCGACGCCCGGGCCCAGCACGTTGATCACGCGCGGATAAAATACTCCCGAAGGCAGGAGATGGAGGGCGAACTTTCCGAACTCGTTGATGATCGTATGGCCGGCGTTGTTCCCCCCCTGGTAGCGGATGACGAAGTCCGCCTCGCGGGCGAGGTAGTCGGTGATCTTTCCCTTTCCCTCGTCGCCCCAGTTCGCTCCCACGACCGCAATGACTGGCATGCTCTCTCCTTCACGTGTGAGCCGACAGCCTACACAATCGCCTGCGCCGTGCAAAGGCCGCGGGGCCAGGGCGCCGCATCGCCCGGTCCAACGGGCCCTCCGGTCGTCGTCGCCCTTTCAGTTCACGGGTGCCAGGGACGCGCCGTTCACCCAGCCTGACGGGTCGCGGATGCGGTACCAGGAGGAATCTGCGTCGTCCGTGGAAGCGGGACCATTGGGGGTCCTTTCCACCACCTCCACCTTCTGGTCGCGGGCGAGGGTGGCAAGCACCTTGCCTGTCTCGTTGGGGGTGTCATAGACTTTCGCCCCGTCAACGGCGGTCAGCATGGTCCCCGTGCTCGTCGCCGTCGGGCTCCCCTTCGGCGGCTGCGGGGCCTGTGCCGCGGCGGGTCCCGCGAGGGCCGCGGTCAGCTCGGGCATGAATATCGAATCGGGATAATCCTTGATTGCCGTCTTCAGGAATGCCTGCTGCTGCTTGGGACTCTTCGATGCCGCGGCAAGCTGCAGGAGGATTGCCGCCTGCACGTCGCCCGGCTTGGAGGAGACCCCTTCGTTCCTTAGGTAAACTCCCTTCAGCAGCAGCTTTGCAGCAGGATCGAATGCGGTGACCCTGAGGAAGGTCATGCCTCCGGTTTCAGCGTGAATGGCGAGGATCGTAAGGCGGGGGATGCTCGCGGTGGTGGCGGCGGTATTGTGAGGCACCGTGTAGATGACGGCATCGTCAGTGGTCACGACGGCGAGGATGGACCGCGAGACCACGTAGTCGGCGCGCACCCATCCCTCGCTGGCCGACATGCGCCGCACCTGCACGAACTCCCGCTCGCGCCCTGACTGCACGATCTTCGTCGATTGTCCCAGGACAGTGAGCTTTTCTCCAATGGGGATGTTTTCCTTGAGGGTGAGAAGCCCCTGCGCAAGGGACCACAGCGGGAGGTCGGCGACCACGCTGAAGGCGCTCCGCGCATCCGCCACCACCGATTGCGGCACCTCCCGTGGAGCATACTGCTGACAGGAAAGGAGGAGAAGGAACCCGAGGGGAGCGGCGAGAAGCAGTGCGCGACTCATGATCCCACCTCCGGATGAACCTTTTCTGATGAAAGGGTACGGGCAACGCGGGCGGACTGTCAACGTGCCCTCGGAAAGCCGTGAGGGGGCGGGAATAAAAAAAGCCCCGACGAACATCGGGGCTTTCAATTACAAGAAGAGCACTATTTCGCTTTTGCCATCTTCATGAGAAGATCGACGGTGCGGCAGGAATAGCCCCATTCGTTGTCGTACCAGGAGACGACTTTGAAGAACCTCTTTTCGCCCTTGAGGTTGTTCTGCAGCGTGGCAAGGCTGTCGTAGGTCGAGGAGTGGTCGTCGTGGATGAAATCGCTTGAAACCACCTCTTCCTTGCAGTAGCCGAGGATTCCCTTCAGGTAGGTCTCCGATGCCTTTTTCAGCATCCCGTCGATCTCCTCGATGGAGGTATCCCTGACCGAGCGGAAGGTCAGGTCCACCACAGAGACATCGGGGGTGGGCACGCGGAACGACATGCCGGTGAGCTTGCCCTTGACCGCGGGAAGAACCTCGCCAACCGCCTTTGCCGCACCGGTGGTCGAGGGGATGATGTTGATGGCCGCCGCCCTGCCGCCGCGCCAGTCCTTCTTCGAAGGGCCGTCCACCGTCTTCTGGGTGGCGGTATAGGAGTGGATGGTGGTCATGAGGCCCGTCTCGATCCCGATGCCTTCCTTGAGGAGGACGTGCACTACAGGCGCGAGGCAGTTGGTGGTGCAGGAAGCGTTGGAAACGATGTCGTGCTTCTTCGGGTCGTATTCGTTGTCGTTCACGCCCATGAGGAGCGTCTTCACCTCGCCCTTGGCGGGAGCCGAGATGATGACCTTCTTCGCACCTGCCGCGAGGTGCCCCTTGGCCTTCTCAGAGTCCGTGAACAGACCCGTGGACTCCACGACGAACTCAACCCCGAGGTCCTTCCAGGGAAGCTGCGAGGGCTCCTTGGTGGCCATGATGCACTTGGTCTTATGCCCGTTCACGATGATGATGTCATCCTCGGCGGCGCCGGCGGACTTTTCCGTTGCCAGCGTGCCCTTGAACCTGCCGTGCACTGAATCGTACTTCAGCTGGTAGGCGAAGTACTTGGCATCGGTGCTGATATCCACCACCGCCACGACGTCGATCTCGGAGCCCAGGAGCCCCTTGTCCACCATGGCGAGGAACATCTGCCGCCCAATGCGCCCGAACCCGTTGATCCCGACCTTTACTGCCATACCGTGTCTCCTTCTCGAATCTGTGAAATGCCATGCGAAATCCGCGGAATGCCGCGATGCTCCGAAATCTGCGGGGTATCCCGCTCCGCAAAAATCCGCGGTATACCGCGGCGTGCTTACGAATCTTCCAGCAGCTTGTACACCTGGTCGGCAGTCTCCGCGTGGATGATCGCCTTGCGCTTTTCCTTGTTCCTGATGATGAGCGTTAGCTTGGCCAGGATGCGCAGGTAATTCTCGTGCTCCTCGGGCCCGGCGATGAGGAACGCCAGGTGCACCGGCTTCTCGTCGAGGGATTGCCACTCCACACCATCGCGGAAGACGCCTATGGTGATGAAGAAATCCTTCACCCAACGGCTCTTTATGTGCGGGATGGCGACATTCTGCCCAATGCCGGTGGTGACGATGTACTCCCTGTCGAGCACGGCTGTCTGAAACTGCTCGAAATCGATCACATGCCGGGGGTCATCTGACAGCGCAATGAGCTTTGCCAGGGCATCCTGCTTGTCGCGGGCCTCGACAAAGGCAATGCGGTCCCGAGCAATATAATCTTTTAAATTGATCATCTGCTTCAATTTATCCAATAATGCCGATTGGTGCAAGACCGCGCCGCGGTACACCGCGGATTGGGCGCCGCGGTATGCCTTCCACGGTACCCCGTGGAGTTGCGGATTGGGCGCCGCGGTATGCCTTCCACGGTACCCCGTGGAGTTGCGGGTTCTGGCGCCGCGTGCCTTCAGAGCAGGTCCGCCCAGACGATGCCTTCCCCTTCAGGGATCCGCCGCCGGGCCCGCGCGCCTGTTATTGCCGAGAGAAACTCGGGCCCGAGACCGGGGCGGAGCACCTTCTCGGTGCGCAGCACGGCGACGTCGGCTTCGCCAAGGACATCGCCGGGGGAAATCTCATGCACGGCGTGCAGGGAGCGGTTGGTACGCGTGTAGTTCTCTCTCTCTGAATCCGCCAGCTTCTTGACCCCGGTGCCCATGACGGCGGCAACCCGTGCGCCGCCGTATCTGCGCTCGAGGTGAACGCGCGCGGCGGCGGGCCCCGCAGCCGCTGCCTCCCGGATCTCCGACACCATACGGTGGAAGCCCTCAGGTTCAAGGGCAATCGGGTCATCGAGACCCGAACCGCTTCGTGAGAGGGTGAAGTGCTTTTCCACGACGCACGCGCCGCATGTTACCGCCAGGGTCGGCACCAGCACCGGGTCAAGCGAATGATCCGAAAGGCCGACCTCGATGCCCAGCACGGCGGCAAGACTGGCCAGCACAGCCAGATTGTACTGTTCTTCGGGAGCCGGGTAGGCGGTGACGCAGTGCAGGAGCACGCAATCGCGCGTGCCGGTGATTGCGATGGCGCGCTCGATGTCGCCAAGCGTGGAGACTCCAGAGGAGAGGAAGAGGGGAATGCCGTACGAGGCCGTCTCTTTCAGAAGCGGGAAATGGTTCAGCTCGGGAGAGGCGATCTTCATGGCCTTCACGCCAAGGCCGCGCAGCTCGCGGGCGCTGCGGATGCCGAAGGGCGAGCAGAGGAACAGCGCGCCAGCAGCCTCGGTGGCTTCCTTCAGCGCACGGTAGAAATCCAGGCCCCGTTCGAGACTCCTGAACTGTTCGTACAGGGCCACGGAGCCGCCGGGCAGCTCCACGAGGCCCGAGCGCGGGTGGAGGATCTCCGCCGCGTACACGAGCTGGAACTTGATGCAGTCAGCGCCCGAACGCACGGCGGCATCTATGAGCTGCAGGGCCCTCCCGAGATCGCCCAGGTGCGAGGTGCCCAGCTCTGCAATGACCAGGCAGGGACTGCCGGCGCCGACGGCGCGTTTTCCGACGGAGATCATCTCTTTCATCATCGGCCAAAAAGCGGCGGGACCCTATGACCTCGCGGGGCCGTCGGTATCCTTGAAGATCTTGCTGCCCACCGTGCCCCGCTGGCCCTGGTACTTGCCCGCGTACGGCGTCCGCGTGGCCTTGTCCATGAATGCGAAAACGATCTGGCAGATGCGGCGGCCGCTGGTCAGCCGCAGGGGGAGGCGGTTTGCGTTGAAAAGCTCAAGGGTGATGTTCCCCTCGAAGCCCGGGTCCACCCACCCCGCGTTCTGGATGAAAAGCCCCATCCTGCCGATCGAGCTGCGGCCCTCGACGAACGCGGTCACGTTGGCCGGGATGCGGATGACCTCCATCGTGGTGGCCAGCAGGAAGGAGTGTGGCGGGATGATGATCTCATCCTTCTCGATCTTCACGTAGGGAAGCTCGCTGTCCAGGCTGAGGCTCTCCAGGGAGTTCTCGTCGATCTTCAGGAAGTTCCGGCCCAGGCGAAGGTCGATGGAGGCCGG
>JBEKVA010000066.1:0-14439 GCA_049514475.1 Spirochaetia bacterium | reverse complement strand
ATCCCACGGGCACCGCCAGCCGCCGCGACACCTTCAGCCCGTTGTACTCGGGGGGGTTGTGTGACGCGGTGATCATCACGCTTCCGTCCATGTCGTAGTGCGCCGTGGCAAAATATACGGCAGGGGTGTCGCACAAGCCGATGTCGAAGACCTCCGCGCCGGCTTCCGCCATGCCGAGGGTGAGCTCGTGAAAGACTTCCTCCGAGGAAAGGCGCACGTCCCTGCCAACGGCAATGCGCCGTGCCTCGAGGAGAGCCGGGAGCCGGCGGCCGATGGCGCGCGCGGTGGCCGCGTTCCACTCGGTGCCGTACACGCCGCGGATATCGTAGGATTTGAAGATGCCCATCGAGGCGAATGTACACGCGCAGGCGGCTCGCTGTACAGTTGGCTGTACAGCTGGTTTGATTTTGAGTACTCTCGAATCATATGGGATTGCTCGCCTTCACCATCAAGCCCAACATCCCGGCCCGGCTGAAACCCCTCGAGGAGCTCGCACACAATCTCTGGATCAGCTGGAACTTCGAGGCCATCATGCTGTTCATGCGGCTGGACTACGACGCGTGGATCGCCTCCCGGCAGAGCCCGGTCAGGATGCTCGGCCTGGTGCCGCAGGAAAAGCTGGAGCAGGCGGCGAGAGATGATTCCTTCCTTGCCGCCCTGGATACCGTCTGGGCGAAGTTCCAGCGCTACGCGGGCGCCGAGCGCTGGTACAAGGGGCCTTCCGATGCGGCCATCGCCTACTTCTCGATGGAATACGGCCTGGATGTCGCGCTGCCGGTGTACTCGGGCGGCTTGGGCATGCTTTCCGGGGATCACATAAAGACCTCTTCCGATCTCGGCCTGCCGCTGGTGGGCGTTGGCCTGCTCTATCGCCAGGGGTACTTCCAGCAGTACCTGAACATGGACGGCTTCCAGCAGGAGTCCTACCCCGAGAACGACTGGTACAACATGCCCGTCACCCTCTGCCGCGACAAGAAAGGCGATCCCCTGGCGGTGACGGTGGACGTGGGACAGTCGAAGGTCACCGCGTGGATCTGGGAAGTGAAGGTCGGCAAGAACTCACTGTACCTGCTGGACACGAACATCGAGGCCAACGATCCTCCCCACCGGCTCATCACCGCCGCGCTGTATGGCGGTGACCGCGAGGTGCGCATCCAGCAGGAGATCGTGCTCGGGGTCGGCGGCGTGCGGGCCCTGCAGGCGCTGGGCATCAAGGCCGCCTGCGTGCACATGAACGAAGGCCATTCGGCCTTCCTGGGCCTGGAGCGGATCCGCCAGCTCATGAAGGAGAACAGCCTCACCTTCGAGCAGGCCTGGCCCCTGGTATGGTCCACCAGCGTGTTCACCACGCACACCCCCGTGCCGGCGGGCAACGAGCGTTTTACGCCCGCCATAATGGAGATATACTTCAGCCCCATGGCGGCCGAGCTCGGTCTTTCCTGGAAGGATTTCCTCGCCCTGGGCAGGGAAGATCCCCACAATGACGCCGAGGAGTTCTGCCTTACCGTGCTTGCGCTGCGCCTGTCCGCCTACAACAACGGGGTGAGCCGCCTGCACGGCGAGGTGTCCCGCAGGATGTGGCGCCGCATCTGGCCGGCGCTCCCCATGGACGAGGTGCCCGTCAAGCACATCACCAACGGCGTGCACCCGCGCACGTGGATCGGTCATGACATGATCGACCTGCTGGACCGCTATTTCGGACCCGAGTTTCTTGACGCGCCGACCAATCTCGACATCTGGGACAGGATCGACCGCGTCTCCGACGAGGAGCTGTGGCGCACCCACGAGCGGCGGCGGGAGAGGATGGTGGCCTTTGCCCGCATGAGGCTGCAGCAGCAGATGGAGCGCCGCGGAGTCACCAACTCGGAGCTTTCCCGCAGCGCGAACGCGCTGTCCCCCTCCACGCTGACCATCAGCTTTGCCCGGCGCTTCGCCACCTACAAGCGCGCCGACCTGCTCCTCTCCGATCCCGATCGGCTCATGAGGCTTCTCACCAACAACGAGCGGCCCGTGCAGATGATCTTCGCCGGCAAGGCACATCCGCACGACCTTGCCGGCAAGGAGATCATCAAGAGGATCGTGCATTTCTGCAGCGACCCGCGGGTGGCCAGCCGTGTTGTCTTCCTGGAGGACTACGACATGACCATGTCGCACTACCTCACCTCGGGAAGCGACCTGTGGCTGAACACCCCGCGCCGCCCGCTGGAGGCCAGCGGCACCAGCGGCATGAAGGCGGCCATGAATGGCACGCTGAACATCTCCATACTCGACGGCTGGTGGGACGAGGCGTATTCGACGCACATCGGGTGGGCCGTGGGCAGGGGAGAGGAGTATGAGGATTACGCCCTGCAGGATGAAGTGGAAGGGAAGGCCCTCTACGACCTGCTGGAGAGGGAGGTCATCCCGCAGTTCTACAACCGCGGCATGGACGGCCTGCCCCGCGAGTGGATCCGCAAGATGAAGGAGTCCATGCGGGAGGTGGGCAAGCGCTTCAGCAGTCACCGCATGCTCCTGGAATACGCCGAGGGCTTCTACCTGCCGGCGATCGCCAACGCGCGGTCGTTCTCCGCGGGCGGGTGCCGTCTCAGCACGGAGGCGGCCGCGTACCTGAAGCGGCTGCGGGAGAACTGGGACGCGCTGCGCATCGAGGAGCTCTCCTCCCCCTCGGCGCCCATTCTCACCATCGGGGAGAAGATCTCGGTAAATGCACGCATCTTCCTTGCCGGCCTCACGGCGGAGGAGGTCGGCGTTGAGCTGTACTACGGGGCGCTCACCTCCCAGGGGGAGATCGAGCGGCCGCGGCGCATGGACATGAGCCCCTGCGGCAGCGACGGGCAGGGCACCCTGTATTGCACCGAGGTGAGCTGTGACAGGACCGGCCGCCAGGGATACACCATCCGCATCCTGCCCAAGCATTCAGCGCTCGTGCACCCGTTCCTGCCGGGCCTCGTGAAGTGGGGATGAGTACATCCAAGGGCGGGGGTGAGTACACCCAAGAGTAGGGGTGAGTACACCCAAGGGCGGGGGTGACGATGCGGGCGCGCCGCCCGTCGGTTCACATTCCCAGCAGGTGATGTGAAACCGCGAACGCCTCCGCGACCACCAGCAGCACGATGAGGAGCAGCGCGGGCAGGAAGTTGGCGGTCTTCAGCTTTGCCAGGCCCAGGAGATTGATTGCGATCATGATCACCAGCGCCCCGCCCACGCCGGTCAGCTCCTTCAGGAGCGTCTCGCTCACCAGCGGCTTCAGCCAGCCCGCGGCCAGAGTGAGAATCCCCTGGTAGAGGAGCACCGAGAGCGCCGAGAATGCGACCCCAATGCCCATGGCCGCGGTGAAGACTATTGACATGAACCCGTCCATCACGGACTTCGTGAAGATCAGATCGTAGTTGCCCTCCGCCCCCGCGCGGAATGAGCCGACGAGCGCCATCGCTCCCACGCAGAAGAGCACCGAGGCGTTGAGAAATCCGAATGCGAAATCTTTGCCGGTGTCCTTGCGGGCAAAGGTGCGCTTCAGCGCGTCTCCCAGGGAGAGGATCCCCTCCTCGATGCTCCACCAGGTTCCCAGGATCCCGCCGATGATGAGCGACAGGGCCAGGAACACGATCTTCGAGCTGCTCATTGCCATCTGGATCCCGATGATCAGCGAGGTAATGCCCGCCCCGATGTAGACGATGGCCTTGAAGGACTCCTTGATACGCTTGTGCAGGAGCAGGCCGATGAGGGACCCAACGAGGATTGCGACCGCATTGACGACCGTGGCTATCATGGTTGCCAGCAATCTATCCGCTTTCCCTTTCGGTGGGAAGCGCTCCGGACCAGAACGGCACACTTGCGCCGTGGCAGGAAAGTTTCTACTCTTCAGCCTGCCATGAGACCATCCACGTTGCTGACTGCCGCCGTTCTTTTTTGTGCACTCCTGGTCCCCGCCATCGCGGAGGACATCGAACCGCTGCGCCTCATCGGCCTTGAGATCAAGGACGCGGTGGCCGCATGCGGCCTGCCGCAGGAGATGTTCAGCTTCCGCGGACCCGAGGAGAGCCTGGACAACGTCGTCTTCTATTACCCCGATCATCGCTACCTGTTCTGGTACAAGAATCGCGTATGGCAGGTCAGGTGCGACCGCCGCTTTACCGGGGCCGTCTTCGGATTCACCCTCGGCATGACGCGGGAGGCGGCGGAGAAAAGCTCTCCGTGGGTGCTGGTGCCCAGCGGAGACTCGCTGTACTTCGACCTGGAGGAGGCGAGCTTCCCGGTGCGGGTGCGGCTGGTGTTCACCTCGAGCCAGCTCACCGACGTCTACGTGTATCGGAGCGACTTCTAGTGAGCGCAGCGCAGATCTGCCTTGTCTGCGCCGCCGACACGCTCTCCGCCGACCTCCGCCTTGCAGCGGAGAACCGCGACAGGACAGATTTGCTGGAGCTCCGCGTGGACCATCTGCGCGCGGAGGAAATCGCTTCGGCCGCGCGTTTCCCTGGTTTGGTGGACCGGCCCGTCATACTCACTATTCGACGGACAGCGGAGGGGGGCAGGTTCGCAGGTTCGGAGCGGGAGAGGGCCGCGCTCATCGCTCGCCTGGGCGCCGGCGGGTTCGCCTTTGTCGACTTGGAGGAAGACCTCGATGCACCCGGCCTCGCGGAAAGCCTCACCGGCGCCGGGGCGAGGATCATACGGTCCCTGCACGACTTCTCGGGGGTGCCGCCCGCCTTCACGTCACGGGTGGCGGCGCTGGCCCGCGGAAGGCGGGAAATACCCAAGGCGGCCGTGATGCCTTCCGGCGCCGCTGACTTGTGCCGCATCCTGGAGACGTGCGCGGCCCTGAAAGGGGAGAAGATAGTCCTCGGCATGGGAGCTTTCGGCATGCCGACGCGCGTCCTGGCGCCGAAGATCGGTTCGTTTCTCTCCTATGCCTCGCCCGTCGGAGCACCTGTTGCCCCGGGGCAGGTGGACCCGGCAACCCTCGAGGATGTCTATAACTTCCGCTCCATCGGACCTTCGACGGCGGTGTTCGGCGTCATGGGAAACCCAGTCCTGCACTCCCGCTCGCCCCACATCCACAACCCGGGGTTCGCAGCGGTGGGCGTCGACGCCGTGTATCTCCCCTTCCTCGTGGACTCTGTGGGTGATTTCCTGAAGGCGGCCGACCTGCTGGGAATCCGCGGGCTCTCCGTAACCGTGCCCTTCAAGCAGGACGTCATTCCGCTGCTTTCGAAGAGCGACGAGGTGGTCCGCGCCACCGGCGCCTGCAACACAATGACCAGAACCGGCGGCGTCGACCCGTGGGCAGGGACGAACACCGATGTCGAGGGGTTTCTCGCGCCGCTTCGTTTACAGCTCGGAGGCGAGGTGCCGCCCGGCCTGGGGGCAACGGTCATAGGCGCCGGGGGTGCCGCGCGGGCGGTGGTTCACGCGCTCGTCAGCCAGCGTGCGCGCGTGCTGGTGCTCAATCGCTCAGCGGAGCGCGCCCGTGAGCTGGCCGGCGCCTTTGACGTGCCCTTCGCGGGGCTGGACGATGGCGGGTATCGGCTGGCCGCAGAGCATGCGGACCTCATTGTGCAGACAACGAGTGCCGGCATGGCCCCGCACGCGGATGTCGACCCGGCCCCCGGCCTGGCGTTCAGGGCTGGCCAGATCGTCTATGATCTCGTCTATGCCCCGGAAATGACGAAGCTCCTCCTTCGAGCGCGGGACGCCGGATGCAGAATCGTGCGCGGACGGCAGATGCTGATAGCCCAGGCCATGGAGCAGTTTCGACTCTTCAGCGGCACCGAGTACCCCAAGGCGCTGCGTGAGTCGCTTGAGAGAGAAGCAGATTGAGAATTTTTTCACGATATCGCCTTGACTCTTTTTGCATTAGCTGTATGCTTATGCAAACTTAAGACCAGCGGAGAGGTGCGCAATGCCCCACAAAAAACTGTTTATCCCCGGACCGATCGAGGTCCATCCGGACATCCTCGAGGTGATGTCTACCCCCATGATCGGGCACAGGAGCTCGGACTACTCGGCGCTGCAGAAAGGCATCACGGAGAAGGTGCAGAAGCTCGCAGGTACGGTCAACCCGATCCTCTTCTCGGCCTCCTCGGGCAGCGGGCTCATGGAAGGAGCCATCCGATGCTGCACCGCCAAGCGGGCCATCGTGTTCTCGGTGGGCACGTTCGGAAACCGCTGGTTCGAGATCGCCCAGGGCAACGGCGTTCCCGCGGACAAGCACGAGGTGGAGTGGGGCCAGGGAATCACGCCGGAAATGATCGAGCAGTACCTTTCCACTGGGAAATACGACTGTGCCACCGTCACGCACAGTGAAACCTCGACGGGCGTGATGAACCGCCTTGCCGAGCTTGCACCCGTTTTCCGCACGTATCCCGATATCGTCTGGTGCGTGGACGCCGTCTCATCCTTCGCGGGCGTGAAGATCGACGTCGACGCGCTGGGTATCGACGTCATGGTGACCTCCAGCCAGAAGTGCCTCGGGCTGCCGCCCGGGCTCAGTCTTGCCACGTTCTCCCCCAAGGCCGAAAAGCGTGCCCAGGGGGTAAAAAACCGCGGCTACTACTTCGACCTGCTGCAGTTGCTGTCATTCATCAGGGAGAAGAACTTCCAGTATCCCTCGACGATGAGCATCTCCCACATGTTCGCCCTGGATGCGCAGATGGACAGGATCATGAAGGAAGGTTTCGATGCGCGTTTTGCGCGCCACGAGCAGATGGCGAAGCGGGTCCAGGACTGGGCGAAGAAATACTTCGCCTTGTATCCCGCGGAGCGCTATGCGTCGAAGACGGTGAGCTGCATCAAGAACACGCGCGGCATTTCCGTGGCTGACCTGAACAAGGAGCTGGGAAAGCGCAACCTGATGCTTTCCAACGGGTACGGGAAGCTCAAGGAGCAGACATTCCGCATCGCCCACATGGGGGACCTCGGCATGGGCGACATCGATGAGCTCCTTGGAGCAATCGAGGATATCCTGAAACTTTCCTAGCGATGCGCCGCAACGTGGAACGGGGTGTCGACCTCGACCGACGGTGAGGCAACGTGGTCGAACTGCACGGGCAGCGGGCTCGGAAACAACTGCGTTAATGGCGTGGCCATCCTCGGCTCCACGAGGGGGCTGTCTTTCGGGACAGCCTCCTTTTTTCTTGCATCCCCTGGTGCACCCGACTATACTTGAGCGCATGGGGGACCTGAAATCTTGCCTGTTTTGCGGGAAAAACGTGGAAATGTCTTTCCAGTACTGTCCGCACTGCGGCTACGAGTTCGGCCAGGGGGAGGACCTCCCCGGGCTCATCGAGGAGACCACGGGGGAACCCATCGCCGCCGGTGAGGAGGACTACCTCCTGCGGCTGCGCACGCTCCAGGAGCTTCTTTCCGACATGGAAAGGGAGCTCGACCTGATGATCAAGACCTCTTCAAAAGATCCTTGATCACGCTCCTGTCGTCCAGCAGGGAGCTGAGGCTCCTGTTGTAGTGCAGGCGATAGATGATGCGGGCGAAGAGGTTGGACACATCCGCGCTGAGATACCATTCCCTCTTCAGCACTGAGTCATCGTGATAGACGGCGTTGGTGCCGATGATGCGGTGGAACAGACCCTCGTCGAAAGCCTTCTGGAAGGTTTCGATGCTCTCCGTGGTGGTGAAGAAGGGGAGGCTGACCGCGCAGATGTTTTCCCGCGCCCCGGCCTCTTTCAGCACGCGCATGGCCTTGATCAGCGTGCCGCCGGTGCCCAACATGTCGTCGCTGAGGAATACGGTCTTTCCCGCCACTGATCCCAGGAGCTTCATATCGGTGATGTTGCCCCTCTCGACGCTCATGGCCACCCGCGAGTAGTCCCTCTCCTTGTACAGCATTCCCAGGGGCTTGCCCAGGATGGAGGCGTAGAACTTGCTGCGGTCAACGGCGCCGGTGTCGGGAGCCACGACCACCAGGCTCTCGTCCTTCAGGTCCACCACGGTGGAAAGCATCTTCAGTATCTGGTAAGCGCCGTGGAGGTTCTCCAGGCGCAGGTGGTTGAAGCTGTTCTCGATCTCCTTGGAGTGGATGTCCAGGGTGATGATGCGCACCACCCCGAAGGACTCGAGGATCTGCCCCAGGCGCGCCGCGGAGAGGCTTTCCCGTCCCTTTTTCTTGTGCTGGCGCGAGTAGGGGAATGTCGGAAGCACCACCGTTACCTGCAGCGCTCCCGCCTGCAGCGCGGCATCCACGGTCACCAGCAGGCAGAGGATGTGATCGTTCACGGAAAGTGTCTCGGGAGACTCGCCTTTCTGGAACTGCAGGGGGTAACGGTTGGCAACGTCCTGCACGATGTAGATCTCGGTGTTGCGAACCGAGGCGAGGATCTCCGTCTTGAACTCACCGTTGGGAAAGCGGGTGAACTTCGCTGGCACCAGGTAGGTGCGCTTGCGATGCTGATCCACCGGCTCGTCGAGGTCACCCGAGGAGGGCAGGATGTCGGTGGCCAGGTTGATCTGGCGTACCACGTCGGCCTTCGGCATCTTGTAGAGCCTGCTGAGCGCCGCCACGCGCTCGGCCGTCTTGTCCGCCGCGATGGTCTCCAGGTGGGTATAGATCTTCTGGGCGAAGATGCCGCCCCCCGGGCAGGGGAGGATCCCGATTTCTGACTGGCTGACGTCAGGCATGGGCGGCGGTGAACCAGGAAACGGTCTTCGCGAGACCTTCCTCGAAAGTGAATGACGGCTTCCAGCCCAGGACCCGTGCGGCCTTGCTGATGTCCAGGCAGCTCCTCCTGATGTCGCCGGGTCTCGGGCCGGCGCGCGTGTATTTCAGCTCTTTTCCCATGATGGTGCAGATGGCGGCAAGCACCTCCCGCGTGCGAACCTCCTTGCCGGTTCCGATGTTCACCGATTCCCCGTCAGCCTTGTCCAGCGCCAGGAGGCTTGCCTGGGCTACGTCCTCCACGAACACGTAGTCCCGGGCCATTCCATCGGGGCTCTCGGGGAATGCGTTGATGGCAGGTATTTCTCCCTTCAGGAGCTTTGCGATGAATATTGCCACGACCCCGGCCTCTCCACCGGGGTTCTGCCGTGGGCCGAAGACATTTGCATATCGCAGGGCGGTCCAGGCTAGGCCGTGCTCGGCCTGGTAGAATCTGAGGTACATCTCCCCGAGGAGCTTGTGTATTGCATAGGGAGACATGGGCACGGGGGGGTGATCCTCTTTCAGCTTCTGGCCATTGGCCTCACCGTAAATGGCCCCCCCGGAAGAAATAAAGATGACCTTCTTCACGGCAGTTTTCCAGGAGGCCTCAAGAACGTTCAGGAGCCCAAGGCAGTTCACCTTCGCGTCGAGCAGCGGATTTCGGGCCGACACGACGACGCTCATCTGGGCAGCGTGATGATTGACGATATCGGGTTTTTCGATCTCGAAGACCCTCTGAAGCTCCGGGGAGCCGATATCCATCACGCGCAGCACCGCCCCGTTGGGAACATTTTCCCTTGCGCCGGTGCTCAGGTCATCGACCACGACGACCTGGTGGCCGGCCGCGAGATAGGCCGCCACCACGTGGGAGCCGATGAAGCCGGCACCTCCCGTGACGAGGATTTTCATGCGCGAACTGTAGCACCGTCCCGCCGGGGGGGTCAAGGCGATGCAGGAATACGGCTTGGCCGCTACGCAGACGCGGCTCCTTTTTTCGTATAACTTTGCCTTCCCCTGTGCCGATTATAGTAGAGAGCAGGAATAGAAGAGGTACGGACCTTGAGGAAAACATTACTCCTCCTAATCATCTCACTGGCGGCGTCGGCGGCCGGCTTCGGTCAAGTGAGCTTCTCCGGTCTGGACCTGTCCCCGTCTGACAGGCTCCTGTTTGCCGCGACCACGCGCGGGCCGGATTTCGGGACGTTCGATACTCTCTTCCTCGCCGATGTGCGCACGAAGCACCTGCGCCAGCTGACCTTCTTCCCCGAGGAGATACAGCTCCTGCAGGACAAGGACGTGCTGCAGATCCAGAACCGCTTCGGCGTCTTCCGCTCCGAGCAGGGCTTCCGCAACATCACGCCCCTGGCGATGTTCGCCTCCTTCGCGGCGGGCAGCCAGATCCAGTCAGGGAAGCTCTCCCCCATGCGCACCTCTCCTGACGGCAAATACCTCCTGTACATCCGCTCCAGCTCACCCGCCTACGGGGATCTGACACTCCTCGACGTGAGCACGGGCGTGGAGACCGTGCTTTCCCCGAAGGTGGAGCTATCCCTGCAGGAGCTTCCCGCCCTCTGGTCGCCTGATTCCCGCTACATCGTCTATGCCAAGGGCACGAGTCTTTTCTATTATTCACTCTCCCAGATGCTTGAGAAGCGCGTGCTGGCCGAGCCGCTGCGCAGGATCGGGGAGGGGACCATCTCCAGCATCCGCTGGGGCAAGGACCGCGGCCTCTACTACATCGCCGGTGTCATCGTCTACGAGATCGATCCCAACGAGCTCTTCACCCGCACCCTGTACGCCGGGTTCCTGAAGATCGGCAAGGTTGATGGAAAGATCCCTTTCGATTTCGATCCCAACTTCGACTCCTTCTGGGTCTCCCCCGACGGCAGGAACCTGCTGCTGAACAAGGGCGGACGGAACATCTTCCTCTATTATCTGACGCGCGATGACTTCCATGCGTCGGGCAACCCGCTGTCACTGCCGTACCTTTCCCTTCCCCGCGACACCATGGTGCGCAAGGTCCTGTGGTCCGCGGGGAACGTGGTCACGATGCTCTGCGAGACGCGCGCCGAGGGGGTGCGCGGGACGGCCGTCTACCGCCTCACCCAGGATTCCCAGGGCACCTACGGTCTTTTCGAAAAGACGAAGGACCAGAAGGTTCTCGACATCACCCTGTCTCCCGACGGCACCCTCGCGGCCCTGATGGGGCCTGACGGGGTATCCTGGAAAGAGTACGCCGGCTGGCAGGACAAGGGCTCCATGGCGCACCCGTCGCCGCTGCACGTCCTGTGGCTCGGCGATGACGAGCTGCTGGTGGCCGGCGCCTCCTACATCGAGCGCTACACCATTGGCAGCGCGGCCTCCACCCTGGTCGCGATCTCCCAGCCGGGTGAGTTCGGCCACGCGCTGAGCGGGCCGCTCGTGCAGATGAAGCTGAAGGACCGCGTGCTCGCCTTCGACGAGACCGCGGGGGTGTGGAAGAAGGCTCCCGCGTACGGCGTGCGAGAGAAGAGCGTTGCCTCGGAGAGCTACCGCGTCTACCTCGAGGAATCCACGCGGGGCAGCTACGCCAACCTGCTCATGGTGCGGGAGGCGAAGGGATTCGGCACCACCCCCCTGTTCCCCGCTGAGAGCGTGATCTACGAGCCTTTCCCCACGGCGGATGAAGCCGTGGACTTTGCGAACTTCGCCCACGGGTCGCGGATCCACCGCCGCGAGGTAAGCCTGGTCTTCAATGCCATCGACTCCGCAGAGGGCCTCACGCGCATCCTCAACACGCTGTCGGCGTATAAGCTGCGCGCGACATTCTTCGTGAACGGCGAGTTCATCCGCCGCTACCCCGATGCGGTGCAGGAGATCGCCGGCTCGGGGCACGAGATCGGCTCCCTCTTCTACGCCTACTTCAACATGACCGACTCCCGCTTCAACGTGGACCGTGACTTCGTCAGGGGCGGCCTGGCGCGCAACGAGGATGACTATTTCGCGGCCACGGGCCGCGAGCTCTCCCTGCTCTGGCATGCCCCGTACTACATCGTGAACTCCGACATCATCGCAGCCGCCGCGGAGATGAACTATACTTACGTGGGACGCGACCTGGACTCCTACGACTGGGTGGCCGACACGGAGTCCAACCAGGACCGCGGCATCTACCTGCCCGCGGCCGACCTCGTGGAGCGCATCATCAACGAGAAGCGCCCCGGCTCGATCATCCCGCTGCAGACGGGGGTCGGGGACGGTAAGAGGGACGACTACCTGTTCCAGAAACTGGACCTCGTGATCAACGAGCTCTCCAAGCGGGGATATGACATGGTTCCGGTCAGCACGCTGATCGAGCACGCACGGTGAAGGCTTGAGCGAAGGGGGAGAGTGGTGAACGCCAACGAACCGATGAACGCCTACAAGGAAATCCAGATCAAGACGGCGAACCAGATCCGGCTCATCGTGATGCTCTACGACGGGGCCATCCGGCACATCAATCTCGCCATGGATGCATTCGTGGAAGGCCATCGGCGCTATGATGCGATCAACAACCACATCATTGCCGCCCAGGACATCCTCTCGGAGCTCATGGCGTCACTCGACTTCGAGAAGGGGGGCGTCCTGGCGAAGAACCTCTTCAGCCTGTACTCCTTCATGACGCGGCGGCTGCTCGAGGGGAACCTGAAAAAAGACGCGGCTCCTTTGGCGGAGGTGAAAAAGCTGCTCGGGGACCTGCGCGAAGCGTGGGACGAGATCTCCACGCGCAAGGGGCTGGAGGAAAAGGCGAGCCCGGCAACGGGTGTCAACATCGCCGGCTGAGGAGCCGGGGTTCCGTGCCGCTCTGGTGAGACCGCTTCTCGAGTACATTGCTGAAGGGAGGGGGCTGAGATGATCCAGGAAGAGAACAAGGTTGCCGTTCTGAAGCGCCTGCGCGAGATGCTCCTGCGCCAGAAGGAGAAGTTCCAGGCATACCTCGGGCTGCTGGAGCAGGAAGAGAAATCCATCACCGGCGGCGACACCGAGAAGCTCCTTGCCCAGGTCGAGCTCGAAAAGACCATCATTGCCGAGATCTTCACCCTGAAAAGGGTGATCACCCCCCTGGAGGCCCTCTATACCGCCGCCTATCCGCTGTCCGAGAGCACGGTGCCGCGGCTCAAGGAAGCCCTCGAGGACATGGGACAGCAGGTGGTGGCCCGCAACAGCAGGAACCGCGCGCTTCTGAAGGAGCGCATGGAGGAGCTCCGCCGGGAAATCACGACATTGCGCGCCTGGCCGCGGGCCGCGTCGCCCTTTGCGGAGGTCCATCCCAGTCTCGTCGATATCACGACATGAGTCGTGAGCTGTACCTCATCGATGGCTACAGCGTCATCTATCGGGGATACTTCGCTTTCCTGAGAAAGCCTCTCCTCAACCCGCAGGGCCGCAATTCGTCGGCCGTCTTCGTCTTCTTCCGCACGCTCTTCCAGGTGGTGCGCGAACGCGCCCCGGGCCTGATTGCCGTGGCGATGGACTCCCGGGTGCCTACCTTCCGCCACGAGCGCTACGAGCAGTACAAGGCCAACAGGGAGAAAGCGCCCGAGGACCTGCACGCGCAGGTGCCCGTCATCGAGGAGATTCTTGCCGCCCTGGGGGTGCCCAGCGTGCGCGCCGACGGGTACGAAGCCGACGATGTCATAGCCACCCTGGCGGAGGGGTGCAGGGGCACGGGGCTTCCCTGCTGGATCCTTTCCGGTGACAAGGACATCATGCAGCTCATCGGCGGAAACACGCGCCTGCTGGCGCCGGAGCGCGGGGCGACCGATATCGTGGAGTACGCGCGGGAGAAGGTATTCGAGGTCAAGGGAGTCTATCCCGAGCAGATCATCGACTTCCTGGCTCTCACCGGGGATTCATCGGACAACGTGCCGGGGGTGCCCGGCATCGGGGAGAAGACCGCGCAGAAGCTCCTCTCCCAGTTCGGCGGCCTGGACGCGGTCTACGCGAAGCTGGACGCGGTGACCCCGGATTCGCTGAGGAAGAAGCTGGAGGCGGGCAGGGACTCCGCGTTCCTCTCCCGCGAGCTGGTGACGCTGCGCCGCGATGTGCCCGATCTGCCGGGCGTCAATGACCTTGCCTTCAAGGGATTCAACGCGGAGGCTGCTATTCCTCTCTTCGAGCGTGAAGGAATGAAAAGCCTCGCGAGCGAGCTGGGCGGCACCCGCCCTTCCCCCGACAGGTCCGCACGTACAGGCGTCGATAAGGACGGGGCCGCCCCGTCAGTGACCCCCGTTCCGCCCGTGGAGCTGAAGAGCACGCTGCCGGGAACCTATACCACCGTGACCACCCTCTCCGAGCTGGACGCCTGGCTTGGCCGGGCTCGCCAGGCCGGGACTTATGCCTTCGACGTGGAGACAGACAATCTCGATGAAATGCTGGCCGTCCCCCTGGGCTTTTCCCTCTCGATCGAAGAAGGCACGGCGTGCTATGTGCCGCTGCGCGCCGCGGGGGTGAGCTGCATCCCCGAGCAGGACGCCCGCGAGCACCTCGCGAAGCTCCTGGAAGATGCGCAGGTCCGCCTGGTGGGACAGAACTCCAAGTACGACTACAAGGTCATGAGGAGATGGGGCGTGCGCCCGGCCAACGTGCACTTCGACACCATGCTGGCCGCGTGGATGCTCGAAAGCGATGAAGGCATCTACGGCATGGACCGGCTGGCCGAGCGGCGCCTGGGCTTCCGCACGAAGCCGTACGACGAAGTGGTGGGCAAGGGCCAGACCCTCGAGCAGGTCCCCATCCAGCAGGTCACAGACTATTCGGGTGAAGACGCCGAT
>JBEKVA010000065.1:0-14443 GCA_049514475.1 Spirochaetia bacterium | reverse complement strand
ACGGCCACTCCACGGGTATTCCGCAGACGCCCTCCGTGTGGACCTCCCAGAGGGTATTGAAGTCATCGCGATGACGGCCTTCCCGGTAGAGCACCGGGTAGTCGCCCCGCTCGAGATCGGGGAGATATTCCCACCCGAAGTCCTCGTGCACCGTGGCGAGGATCTCGTCGAGCTCGCGGCCGAACTTGATCCGGGCCGCGGGGAGGATCGCGTGGGAGATTGGCGGCCGGTCGGGGTTGCCGAATCGGATGGCGCGGCGAACTCTCTCCCTGCTCTTCATCGGCGGAGCCTGTCCCGGGCGAGCCGCGGGTGCGGGAACAACGGCATCCCTCACTCGTCCGACGTGGTCAGGATGTCGTCGATGCTCTCGGGGTGCTCCTTGAAGGTCTCCAGCATCCGGATCCGGTTGAAAATTTCCAGGTTCTGCCCGAACACGTCGACGATGTCGGGGTCGAAGTGCGTCCCGCGCTCCGACATGATGATCTTTACCGACTCCTCGTGGGACATCGCCTCTTTGTACGTGCGCTTGCTCGTCAGGGCGTCGTACACGTCTGCCAGCGTCACGATCCGCGCCGAGAGCGGAATCTGCTCGCCGCTCTTCCCGGATGGGTACCCCGTCCCGTCCCAGTGCTCGTGGTGGAAAAAGGCGATCTCCTTGCCGATGGTGAGGAAGGATTCGTGCTTGATCTCCCGGTCCACCGCCCGCAGGGCTTCTCCGCCGAGGGTCGTGTGGATCTTGATCTTTTCGAACTCCTCCGGCTCCAGCTTGCCGGGCTTCAAAAGCAGGGCGTCTTCGATGCCGACTTTTCCCACGTCGTGGAGCACGGAAGAGAGGCAGAGGTCCTCGATGTATTCCGCGGTGATGTAGTCCGCGTACTTGGGGAGCTTCGCGAGCCCGATCGCCAGCACGCGCGTGTACTCCCGCACCCTCTCCAGGTGCTTGCCCGTATCCATGTCCCGGTACTCCGTGAGCCGGGCGAAACCGAGGATGGCGGCCGATTGGGTGTCCTTGATCTGCTGGAAGGAGGCCTGGAGCTTTTTCTCCAGCCTTACGCGTTCGGTCAGGTCTCTCTCCATGATCGCGTATGCAATGGTCTCACCCGTCGTGCTGGTGAGGGCAGTGTAGGAGGCGTAGGTGAATTTGATCGTGCCATCCGAGCACAGGCGGGGCACATCTGTTTCCACGTACCTGCCGTTGTTCCTGTTCACCAGCCCGATGACCTGTTCGATCGGCTGTCCCTTCTTGTGCACCTGGAACACGTCGTTGAAATCCCGCGTGAGGATGGCGTTCCGCATGTAGCCGAACATCTGTTCGGCGTAGTAATTGCAGTTGAGGATTCTTCCCAGAGGATCGACGATGATGATCGAGGAGAGGATCGTGTCGAACAGGACGATGTAGTTGCGCTCGGAGATCTTCAGGCGCGCCTCGAGGTTCTTGACGTAGGTAACGTCCTTGAAGTGCGTCGTGTAGCCGGTCACCACGCCGCGGTCGTCCCTGATGACCCAGGAGGTGTCCAGGACGCGCCGCGCCTGCCCCGAGCGGCTCACCAGGTGCGTTTCCAGGTTGTACACCATGTCCGACTCCGCCAGGCGGAGGATCTTGTCTTCCAGCTCCTCGGAGGTGGTGTAGAGGGTGGAGATGTTGGGCAGCTCCTCCCCCTCGTCCCAGCCGATCAGCGTATAAAAGGAGGGGTTGGCGAAGCTGACGGTGCCCCCGAGGTCCGCCGTGAGGATGGGGTCCCCGATGTTGCGGAAAAGCTGCTCCAGCGCCCCCGGCGTGCGGGAACCCGCGGCGCGGTCCTTTGCCTCCACGACCTTCACGCGGCCGAGAGTGTACTGGCCGCCGCCGGCTTCCACGAGGAGAGTGGAGACGACGTAGCGCCGCGGCGTTCCGTTGCGGTCGTCGACGAGCACTTCCCTCTCGCAGGGAGGCCGTCCGTTGCCAATGCCAATGTTTTCCAGAAACTGTTTTTCCATGCGGAAGATATCGGCGCTGCGCAGACCCATCGTGCGCAGAAGCACATCGTTGAAGAAGACAATCCTGCCTTCAGGGTTGACGATGAGGAAGCCGTCAGAGAACTCTTCGATGATCTTCAATATGACTTCGGTCAATGAGCTTCCTTTCGGAGGGGTGACGCACTCCACGATACCACCCGCGATCTGCGTTGTCAATGAAAGCAGTGTCGTCTTTCATACGACAGCGAATCTCTCTATACTATGACGCAGGAGCATCCCATGAAGTCATGTGCCGCGGCCGCCGTCCTCCTTCTGTCTGCGCTCGTCTCCTCGGGCGCGGAGGACCTCGGTGCGCTCTGGACCTCGACGGCAGTGCAGGATTCCGTGCTCGTGCGCAGCGCGGGGGAGCTTCCCGCGGGGAGATTCGCCCTGCTGGTGGGACCGTCGGCCTTCGCGGAGGCGATCACCTTCGACCAGAAGGAGCTCGAGGCGGGTTTCCCTGACGGGGTCGGCAAGTACCACGCCTATCTCCTTTCCCCCGCGGAGGGTCCCGCCGAACATGTGCTCACGGTGAGCTGCAAGGCGGCGGGAGCAGGCGCCGATCAGCCATACCTGGCCATCGTGCCGGCCGCGGGGCTTCCCGCGAGGATGGCGCTTTTGAACCTGCCGCTGGTGCCCGTGCGGATATTCTCGGGGCTGCTCTCCCTCCTCCTGGCCGTCCAGTTCCTGCTGATCTGCCTCCGGCGGCGTTCGCGCGAGATGCTCGCGCTCGTCGGGGCGCTCCTGGCGAACGCGTTCGCCGAGCTGCTGCCCTCGTGGCTTGCCTCTTTCATGGGCGCGCCCCTCGCGCAGGACCTGGCCACTCTGGCGTTCGTGACCGCCGCCATGCTCCTGCTCCTGTCCATCCTGGACTTCCTGAAAATGGCGCGCATGCGCTTCATCCTGCCCATGATGGTTCCCCCCATTCTCTCCGCCTGCGTGATTGTCTCCGCGGCGCGGCCCGACCTGGTCAATATCGCCGACATCGCCATGCGGTGCTTCATTGCCGCCTCCTTCGGAGCCACGGCCATCCTCTGCGTGCTGAGCTCTGCACGGGCTGGCTTCCGCCGTGCGCTGCTGTCCCTTTCACTATCAGCGACGCTGTTCCTCGCCCTGGCCGCCGGCGTCCTGCTGCAGCTCCTGTTCCCCGGCCGCGCCTTGCTGACATTCCTGCCGGGCCTGCTCATCGTTCTGCTGGAAGGCACGGTGGTGCTGAACGAGCTCCTGCGCACGCAGACCATGTACCGCCAGACAAGCCAGGAGCTGATCGAGCGCATCGAGAGCGACTGGGAGATGATCGAGCGCATCAGGGAGGGGAAGGAGCTGCTGGAGAAGCGCAACATCGACATCATGAAGCTTTCCGGCCGCCTCCTGGAGAGCGCGCAGAAGCAGTCCTTCACCATCGGCGGCCTCATCGTTTCACTGGCGGACGCCGGCGCGGGGGAATCGCGGGTGGTGGCCAAGCAGAAAGACATCCTGGGTTACACCGAGCAGGTGGACGGCTTGATCGCGAGCTTCAACGTGCAGATCATGGAGACCCTCCAGGAGATGGAGTCCCTCTACCAGAGATCCATCGTCATCCGCAAGGCGGTGAGCCAGATCATCGGCATTGCCGAAAAGACGCACATGCTTTCACTGAACGCCTCCATCGAGGCGGCGAAAGCGGGCGCCGCGGGGAAAGGCTTCTCCGTGGTGGCGCAGGAAATCAGGAAGCTTGCCGACCTGACGCGCACCGTCTCCGACCAGGTGAGCGCCGTGATCAAGGACGTCAACCGCGGGGTGGAGAAGGGCGTGAACCGGATCAAGGGCCTGGGAACCGGGTTCTCGGAGATCATGAAGAGGAGTGATGAGACGCGCATCATGATCGCCGACAACTCGCGGGCTCTGGAGGATGTCACCAACGCGCACACGAGGATCCAGGACGGGCTGGCAGGGGTCGACACGCTCATCCGCACGATCCTTGAGGTCTCCCACGACATGCGCCAGCTCACCGACAGGCTGGCCGCCGCTTTCTCGTGGTTCGGGGAGACGCTGAAGCTCCGCGAGCAGGCCGGCGGGGTGTCCCCCGGCAGCACCGAGCCTCCCGCGGGCAGGGCCGTTGAAGTCCCTCAGCTTGACGCGGCGCAGCTTGAAGAGATGCAGGCAGGGACGGCGGAAGCCCCGCCAGAAGACGTGCCCGAGGCAGAGCCCGTGGAGGGCTGAGCCAATGACCGCGGCGGGGCTACGCGGGCTTTGTCTCTCCAATCAGGGCGAACCACTCGGCCTCGGCAGCAAGCTCCTCGCCCACGTATGCCTTGCCGGCCTGGCGCACCGTTGCCTTTGTCACCCGCAGGTTTTGAATCACCATGCGGATTTCCTCTCCCGGCCTTACCTGGCGGCGGAATTTCACCTTTTCAATGGACGCGAGAAAAAAGATCCCGGGGTTGCCGGTGACGATGCGCACACCCGCACCGCCGCATTGGGCCATGGATTCGACGAGGATGACGCCGGGAACGACCGGGTAATCGGGAAAATGACCCGCGAAAAAGAAATCCGCGGGGGTGAAGCGTCGATACCCGATGACCTCGTCCTTCTCCGCCTTTTCAATGCGATCGACAAACAGGAACGGTTCCCTGTGAGGGAGAAGATCTTTGATGTCGGCCATGAGGTGAAGCTACCATGGTCGGCCCGCGGTGTCAAAGCGGGAGAGGCGGCGCCTCGAAATCCGTCCGATTGGCTGCCGCTAAGGCCCCCTTCATTGACACGGCTGGAGGGCAAGTGTTAATTTCCGACTGATTTACTCATAGATAGTGCCAGAAGAACGTACGGGTTCGCGGGCCCGATAGGGGGTATGGACCATGGAATTGAAGGAATTGTATGCGCTGATGGACCGGTTCGAGAAGAGCGGCCTCTCAGAGCTGCTCTTCAAGAAGGACGGGGACGAGGTCTGCCTGAAAAAGAACCTTCCGCTCCCTGCCGCGCCGCTGTATGCGCCGGCCCCCCATGCCGCCCCCGAGCTGCACCCGCAGGCCGCGGAGTCTGCCGCCCGGCATGCACCGGATACCGAGGTCATCCGCTCCCCGCTGGTAGGCACCTTCTACCGGGCAGCGGCCCCCGATGCACCGCCCTTCGTGGAGAAAGGCGACAGGGTGGCAAAGGGGAAGCCCCTGTGCATCCTCGAAGCAATGAAGCTCATGAACGAGTTCCAGGCGGAGTTCGATCTGGAGATCGTGGCCATCCTCGTGGACAACGGCAAGATGGTGGAGTTCGGCGCGCCGCTCTTCGAGGTCCGCAAGGTATGATCCAGAGCCTGCTGATAGCCAATCGCGGGGAGATCGCCGTGCGCATCATCCGTACCTGCCGCGAGATGGGTATCAGGACCGTCGTGGCCTATTCCCAGGCTGACCGCGAATCCCTGCCGGTCCGTCTTGCCGACGACCACGTCTGCGTAGGACCGGCTCCCGCGAAGGACAGTTACCTCAACGTGCGCAACCTCGTCACCGCCGGCGTGCTCAGCGGCTGCGACGCCCTTCATCCCGGTGTGGGCTTTCTCGCGGAGAACGCCTCCTTTGCCCGTGACGTGCGCGAGGCGGGGCTCATCTTCGTTGGCCCCGACCCCGAGGTGATCGAGCTGCTCGGGGACAAGATCCGCGCGAAGCACACGGCGCAGGAGGCGGGCATTCCCGTGATCCCCGGCAGCGTCGGCTCGGTGGCGGACGCGGAGGAGGCCATGGAGGCCGCCGCGGAGATCGGCTACCCCATGATCGTGAAGGCCGCCGCCGGCGGGGGCGGAAAGGGGATGAGGATCGTCAGGGACGGCGCAGAGCTTGCCGATACCCTGGCAATCGCCTCCCAGGAGGCGGAGAAGGCGTTTTCCGACGGGACGGTGTACCTGGAGCGCTACCTGGAAAACCCGCGCCACGTGGAGATCCAGATCGTGGCCGACCGTACCGGCAACGTCGTTCACCTGGGCGAGCGTGACTGCACGGTGCAGCAGAACCACCAGAAGCTGATCGAGGAAAGCCCGTCGCCGGTCGTGACCCCGGCGCTTCGCGAGCGCATGGGTGAGGACGCGGTGCGCCTGCTGCGCAGCATGGGATACACGGGCGCGGGGACCGTCGAGTTCCTCGTGCAGGATGGCAGGTACTATTTCATGGAGGTGAACGCCCGGGTCCAGGTGGAGCACCCCGTCTCCGAGATGGTGACCGGCGTAGACATCATCCGCCAGCAGATCCTGGCGGCCAGCGACGATCCGCTTGAGATCCGGCAGGCCGACGTGCACCTGGGGGCCTACGCGGTGGAGTGCCGCATCAACGCGCGTTCCGCCGGGCGGGTGACCCAGCTGATGACCCCGGGCGGGTACGGGGTGCGCTTCGACTCTTTCCTGTACTCCGGCTACATCGTGCCGCCGTGGTACGATCACCTTGTTGCCAAGCTCATCGTGACGGGGCGCACGCGAGCGGAAGGGCTGCGCCGCATGGAGCGCGCGCTGGCGGAGCTGGTCATCGATGGCATTGCGACCAACATCGAATCCCAGAAGAAGATCGTGGCGCACCCGGTGTTCCGCAGGGGAGAATATGGAACGGGATTCCTCGGCGAGATCATGAAGGAGGGCGGCCTGTGAGCAATTCCAAGGGCATCCAGGGGTGGATCCGCGGTCTCATCGAGCACCCCGTCCAGAAGACCCCGGTGGAGCACCCCCCGCACAAGGGCCGCGACGAGCGGCTGTTCATCGACGAGAAGAACTCCTGTCCCTCCTGCCATCGGCCGCTCTCCGCGCGCGAGCTGGAGGCGACCCTCTACACCTGCCCCCACTGCCAGCATCACTTCCGGCTCACCGCGTGGGAGAGGATCCGCTTCACGGCGGACGAGGGGGTGTTCCAGGAGTTCGGAGCCGACATCGAGACGGCCAACCCGCTCGAGTTTCCCGACTACGAGAAGAAGCTCGAGGTGGCCGCGGCAAAGACCGGCGTGAAGGAAGCGGCGGTCACGGGCCTGTGCAAGGTCGACGGGCATGAAGTGGTGATGGCCGTGATGGATTTCCGCTTCATCGGCGGCAGCATGGGGTCGGTGGTGGGGGAGAAGATCATGCGCGCCATGCTGGTCGGCGCGGAAAAGAACCTGCCAGTCATCGTCTTCACTTCCTCCGGCGGGGCACGCATGCAGGAGGGCATCCTTTCCCTCATGCAGATGGCAAAGACCGCGGTGGCCACCCAGGCGCTGGAGAAGAGCCGCTGCCCCTACTTCGTCGTGCTCACCGACCCCACGACGGCAGGCGTGCTGGCCTCCTTCGCGATGCTGGGGGACGTCACCCTGGCAGAGCCGGGCGCCCTCATGCGGTTCGCCGGCGCCCGCGTGGTGGCGGGCACCATACGGGAGAAGGTGCCGGAAAACTTCCCCCTCTCCCAGTATCACTTCGATCGGGGGTTCATCGACCTGATGGTGCCGCGCAGCGACCTCAGGAAGACCCTCGCGTTTCTGCTGAAGACGCACGTGCCGGCGCAGGGAGGCAAGGGATGAGCGACCCTTCCGTTCGCAATACCATAAAGGAGCTGAAGGGCCTGGCGGAAAAGTCGAACATCGACATCAGCCGCGAGCTGGCCCAGCTCGAGCAGAAGCTGCTCGCCCCTGCGGATGCCGTTCCCGAGAACGAGGCCTGGCGGCGCGTGGAGCTCGCCCGCCACCCCGAGCGGCCCACCACGCTGATGTATGCCGAAAGGATCTTCGACGATTTCCTCGAGCTTCACGGGGACCGCACGTTCGGCGATGACCTCGCCATGGTGGGGGGGATCGGGATCCTCAACGGCATGCCTGTCACGTTCTTCGGCCAGCAGAAAGGCCAGAACATGAAGGAGAACCTGCGGCGCAATTTCGGAATGGCCCACCCGGAAGGCTACCGCAAGGCGCTGCGGCTTGCCCATCAGGCGGCGAAGTTCGGCAGGCCCATCCTCACCTTCATCGACACCCCGGGGGCCTACCCGGGCGTGTCGGGCGAAGACCGTGGGATCAGCCAGGCCATCGCGCAGAACATGAAGGAGTTCTCGGTTCTGCCGGTCCCCATCATCGCCACCATCCTGGGGGAGGGCGGCTCCGGCGGGGCCATCGGCATCGGGGTGGCGGATATCGTGCTGATGATGCAGAACGCCTACTACTCGGTCATCACCCCCGAGGGATGCGCCTCGATATTGTTGAGGGACTCGGGCAAGGCGCGCGAGGCCGCGGCGCTGCTGAAGCTGACCCCGAAGGACCTGCTGCGCTTCCGCGTGGTGGACCGCATCGTTGCCGAGCCGGAGGTCGGCGCCCACAAGGACCCCGACGGCGCCGCGGCCGCGCTGAAGGCCGACATCCTGAGGTCGCTGTCGGTGCTCGCGCGCAGGAGCGTGGAGTCGATGCTGGCCCAGCGTCACCAGAAGTTTCTCAGCCTGGGGGTGTTCCACGAGGAGGAGGCGCGCAGGAAGGGCCTCCTGCAGCGCCTGAGGGACTTCTTCTAAGCGGTGCCGCGGGGCGCCGGAGCGCTGCCGCGGGCAGCCGCCGCCGGCTTAAATGATGCCCAGCTTCTTTCCTGCCGCTCCCGCAATGGTGAGGATCTTCTCGCATTCCTCGTCAGTGTGGATTGCCATGTAGGAGGTGCGGATCAAGGTGCTGTCAGGCGGCACCGCGGGGCTCAGGACCGGGTTTGTGAACACCCCGCCGTCGAAAAGTGCGCGCCAGAACATGAGCGTCTTTTCCATGTCCCCGATGAGGAGCGGTACGATGGGGGTCTCCGCCGTTCCCACGTCGAATCCCAGTGACTTGAATCCTGCCACCATGGTGCGCCCGATCTTCTGAAGCCGCTGCACGCGCTCGGGCTCCTGCTCGATGATCGCAAGGCAGGCGCTCACCGAGGCGATGGTCGCGGGGGGCATGCTCGCGCTGAAGATCAGCGGGCGGGCAAAGTGCTTGATGTAGTCGATGACGTCCTCGTCACCGGCGACGAACCCGCCCAGGGACCCGAATGACTTGGAGAAGGTGCACATCAGGATGTCGGCAAGGCCGGGGGTCCCGTAATGCTCCTCGGTGCCGCGCCCCGTGGGGCCCAGCACGCCCAGGCCGTGCGCCTCGTCGAGGTACAGCCGCGCGTTGTATTGCTTGCACAGCTCTTTCAACCGGGGAAGCTTCACGATGTCCCCCTCCATGCTGAAAACGCCGTCGGTGACGATCAGCTTGGGGGCATCGAGTGGCTCGGCGGCCAGGAATTTCTCCAGGCTTTCCATGTTGTTGTGGCTGTAGCGATGCACGCGCACCTTGCCCCGCATGCCCGAGGAAAGGAAGATCCCGTCCATGATGGAGGCGTGATTGAGCTTGTCGGAGAAGATATGCTCGTCCTTGCCCATGATTGCCGAGATGGCGCCGAGGTTGGTCTGGTAGCCCGTGGTGAAGCACAGGGCCTTCGGCCGTCCGACGAACTTCGCCAGTCGATCTTCGAGCTCCTCGTGCAGGCCGAGGGTGCCGTTGAGAAACCGGGATCCCGAGCAGCTGGTTCCCCAGGTTTTCGTGGCCGCGATGGCGGCCTCTTTCACCCGCGGGTCCCAGGAAAGGCCAAGGTAGTTGTTGGAGCCCGCCATGATGAGCTCCTTGCCTTCCATCACGACTTTCGTGCCGCGGCTCTCCTGGATGGGGATGAAATAGGGATAGACCCCCTGTCGCTGAGCTTCCTTTGCCTCTTCCCAATTGTAGCATTTATCAAAGATGTCCAAGCCAGCCTCCTCGTATCCCAGAGTCGGCTATAGTGATACAACGGGTAAGCCGGGCGTGTAAAGGCCGGGCGTGTAAAGGCTCACATCGAGCCGGTTTTTTTGGCCTAAGGTTGACGGAAGTGGAGATATTGGTGAAATAGATCTACAGTGAGAGAAGCTTTTCGAAAAGCGCGATGCGCGCCGGATCAGTCCATTCGATGCCGTCGTATCCCACGATCCTTGCCAGGATCTTGCCGTTTCGGTCCAGGATGTAGTTGGTGGGGATGCTGCCAGCGTCGTAGTCCCTGCCCACCGAGCCGCTGGAGTCCAGCAGCACCGGGAAGGTCATCGCGTTTGCCTTCACGAAACTGCTCACGGTTTTCTGATCTTCCATCACGTCGACGGCGATGATCTCGAAGCCCTTTGCCTTCAGCGTGTTGTACATGGCCTGCACGGAGGGCAGCTCCTGCTTGCAGGGTCCGCACCAGGTGGCCCAGAAGCTCAGGAATACCAGCTTTCCCTTGAAGGAGGAAAGACTCACCTTCTTCCCGTCCAGTGACTGCAGGGTGAACTCCGTTGCCATGACCTCGGCTTTCGGCACCGCAAAGCCTGCCTTCAACAGCATCTGCGAAACGTTTCCTATGGAGGAATCCGACGGATCCGCGGCCGCGCCCTGCGGCGATGGGGACGGGGCGGTGTCGGCGGGCTTTGCCGCCGGCCGCGGCGCGCATGCGGCCAGCAGGCCGGCTACAAGAAGCGCCGGGAGGACGAGCAGGCCTTTCCTCAGAATCGTCATCCTCTCCTCCAGTGTCAGAAGAAGATACGCAATGCCTGCCCGGCGGGCAATGCGTGGAAGAGGGGAATGCTCAGGCAGAGCACGATCGTGTTGTACAGGCCATGGGCAATCGCCACGACGTGCAGGTTCGGCCTCCTGATGTAGGCAACGCAGAGAATGGCGCCGAGAACGGCCGCCACGGCAATCCCCAGCGGGCCCTCGTACACGTGCCCGGCGCAGAAGAGGAGCGTGGAGGCGATCCCGGCAAGGGGGAGCGGCAGCCCGAGCTCTTCCATCCTGCCCAGGAGGTAGGATCGGAAGAAGAACTCTTCGCGATAGCCGGCCGCAAGCCCGAACAGCAGCGCAATGGGGATCTGCGCATAGCTCTGCAATCCCCAGCGGTAGCCGCGGGTCAGCGGCTTGCTCCAGGCCGGCGGAAGGCTGAGGACCAGCGCCACGAAGGCCGCGATGACGGCGAAGCAGGCCAGGACGAGGACCACGGTCCACAGCGCATCCCGCGCGTGGAAGCCAACAAGTCCCCACCTGCCGGGCCTGTGCGGGCTTGCCACGCCGACCACGTAGGCCATGAGCAGGAATTGCGGGAGGCTCGTGACGATCACCTGGAGCATCGCAAGGGTCGTGATCGGGGCGGGGGCCGCGGTGTGCGCCTGCGCCAGGTAGCCGGGCAGGAAGAACGCGAGGAAAAAGAGCAGCATTTCCAGCAGGATGCGGGATGCCTTCATGTCCGTCCTTTTCCCATTTTAGTATGGAAATATAGGTTCATTTTCGCGATAATTACAACAACAGTATGGTATTCGTAATTGTCATCCTCGCTCTTGCCTTCATTGCTGTCCTCGGTCTCATTCTGCTGAGGAGGGCGGGGGGAGGACGGTTCCCGTGGCTGCAGTTCTACATGCGGGGACGCGAGGCAGGATTTGTTTTCCGCGAGATCAACCTCCTGCGGCGTGTCGCGGTTGAGGCAAAGCTGGAAAACCCTCCCATGCTGTTCTGGTCCATCAAGCAGCTTGACCGCTCCATCAAGGGAATCATCATAAAGTACAGGGCGCGCTCGCAGGAGCAGGACCCCGATTACAATCACCTGCTGGGAAAGCTCTTCGAGCTGCGCAAGAGGGTGGAGTTCGACCAGCCGAAATACAAGCTGGGCATCAAGAGCAGCCGAAAGCTGCTGCCCAAGCAGCACCTGCGCATCACCCTTCCCGGCATCGGGCCTTTCGGCTCGACCATCGTCGAGAATCTCAGCCGCTACATGGCCATCTCGCATCCCCAGGGGCCCAAGCTCCCTGACGGGTTCTCCTGGAAGAACCAGAAAATCGGCGTCTACTTCTGGCGCGCGGAAGACGCCGGTTATTTCTGCCAGACAAAGGTCCTGGAGGACTTCATCGACAAGAAGTACCCCATACTCCACGTCGCGCACTCCGACAACCTGATACGGGCGCAGAAACGCAGCTCCCTGCGGGTGGAAACCGATATGCCCGCCGAGCTGTATCCCATGAAGTCGATCGACGAGGCCAACGAGATGCCGGAGCAGGTGCGGGGGCTGCGGTGCCGCCTGGCGGACCTCTCCGAGGGCGGGGCGGCGCTCCTCATCGGCGGCAAGGCAAAGGTGGGGCTGCCCATCAAGGTCCAGTTCTCGCTGGGGGAGTCCGCGGTGGTCATGTGCGGCATCGTGAAGGGGCTCAACTTCGACCTGAAGAAGAACAGGTCTCTCCTGCACCTGCAGGGAGTCCCGCCCAGCGTCGTCACGCGCAACCGCATCCTCATCTATGTCTACAACCTGTTCGGCGAGCGGGAGACCATTCTCCCCGGGCGAAAGCCTGACGCCCAGAAGAAGGATCGCGCGGGCGAAGGAATCATGTTGAAGGCGGTGCCGCCGGCCGTCAAACCGGCGTCGGACACGACAGGAAAGTAATCTCTCGCCCACCGCGAGTGGTTGCCATTTACCGCCCGTCCCTGTAGTATGGGATGGCATGAACCCCCACAGAAGGGAGATGGGCATGAGACGTGTGCTCTGCATTGGTATTGCGCTCATGGTGGCCGCGACGGCCGCCCCGGCACAGGACGCCCAGAAGATCCTGGATACATTCCGCCGCAACTTCGCCATTGCGAGTCTCGACGTGAAAATCCAGATCCTCCAGGATGCCGCCGCGGGCAAGAACGCCGCGGACATGGGCCCCCTGTTCCAGCAGGCCGTCGATTTCGTCATCGACAACGCCAGTCTCATCCCCACGGATGCGCGCTTCAACCAGCTGGCGGCCCTCGGCGCCGAGCAGATCGGCGTCGTGGCCTACGCGCCGGCGCGCTACTCCGTGTGGAAGCTCTTCCAGGCAGGCGTGGATTCGATGACCCTCGCGAAGGCCGCCGGCGCTCTGGGCGTGGTGGGAGCGGGGGATCCTGAGACCATCGCCAACCTTAACCGCTTCGTCGACGCACAGAACGTCCTGACCGCCTCCGGCAAGCCGTTCGACCCCGCCGTGATCGCCGCGGCTTTCCAGTCCCTGGGCAAGCTCGGTGACCCAAGCTCGTTCCCGATCCTCTTCAGTGCCGTGAATCTCGGCTACCCCGAGAAGATCGCCGCCATGGCCCGGGACGCCCTTCTTTCCATCAAGGGGGATTTCGCCACCATGATCACCGGGGTGATCAAGGAAAGGCCGCTGCCCGAGAAGATGCTGGCGCTGCAGATGGCGCTGAGCAGCGACAAGCTCAACGACGAGCAGAAGGGGCAGGTCGCCGAGCTTGCCCTCGACATCGGGCTGCATACCGGGGCCGCGGATGCCGCGGGGAAGACCACGTTGCGCGACATGCGCTTCGCGGCGGCGGCGGGTATAGCATCGCGCACGTGGACCCACGCCACGGCGCTGATGATCGAGCACCTGGACGCCACCATCGGGGAGTTCGACAAGGGGCTGGTGGACCGCAATCACCTCCTGGATGCCATCGGGGGCCTCGGGGTCATGGCGTCCCACGATGCGGCCGTGCGGCTGACGCAGTACCTGGTGCTCATCAATTCATACACCGAAAAGGGAAAAGCCTACGACGACCAGGTGGTGTTCACCGTGATCCAGAATCTCGGGGCGCTGGCCGACAAGGTGGCCTTCGACGACCTGATGTACACCCAGTACCTGGGCTATTCCGCCGCCGTGAAAAAAGCGGCGCGCGCGGCTCTCGACAAGCTGAAGTGGTGAGAGGGAGTCGGCCAGGTCGGCCGGCCACCCCATGATCCGCAGGCACATCACCCCTGCGCTCGTCTTCTTCATCCTGCTTCTCGTGTGCTGCCTCGCGCGGGTGCTGCCGGGCCTGGACTGGCGGCTCCTGCTGGCAGCGGCATCTGTTCCCGGAGCCGCTGGTGTCGCCCTCCTGCGGCCGCCGGGCCGCGGGCGCGCCGCGGTCCTTGTCCTTGCCGCCTGCGCCGGTCTGGTCCTTGGCGGCCTCTCCCTCCTGCGCATGTCCGACGAAGCCCAGCGTGCCTTTCTCCCCGCTCCTGCGGCCGAGATCTCGGGGTTCAGCGGCGTGCTGAGGGAAGACAGCGTGCTCACGCAGAAGGGCACGACGGTGCTGCGCGTGGCCCTGCGCTCCGCGGTCTCCGCTCGCCGTGGCCTCCAGGGGGAAGCCCGCGGGAGCATCGTGGTCTTTCTCCCGGGGGACTACCGGTTTGCGATGGGCGAGGTGCTGTCATTCCGCGCACCCCTTGCCGCCTCTTTGCGGCCGTCAGCCCGCGAGCAGCTCACGGCCGGCGTGCAGCGCGGCATGATCCATACCGAGGGGTTTGCCGGGAGGGCCTGGGCCGTGCGGGCCGATGTCCGTGACTGGCTTCACCGCGCCGTCGCGCGCGCCGGCTACCCGGCGTCGGCGCTCATGGAGGCGCTCCTCATCGGCAGCAGGGAGGACGTGCCCGCGGCGCTCTACGACGGTTTTCGAAGGACAGGGAGCCTGCACATTCTCGCCCTCTCCGGTCTTCACG
>JBEKVA010000064.1:0-14490 GCA_049514475.1 Spirochaetia bacterium | reverse complement strand
TCCTACGGGGCGCAGATGATCGAGGCGCGCCAGGCGCGCGCCGCGCTGGCAGCCGAGGGACACAGCGTGGAGCTGATCGACCTGCGCACCATCTATCCCTTCGATGCGCGCACGGTGGTCGACTCGGTGCGAAAGACAGGCAGGCTGCTTGTGGTCCACGAGGGGCCGCAGAGCTTCGGTGTTGCCTCCGAGCTGGTGGCAACAGTGCTGGAGCGGGCATTCGATCTGCTGCAGGCCCCGCCGGCCCGGCTCACCGGGCCCGACACCATCTATCCCATGCCGCGCGGTGAACGGCACTACCTGATGAGCGCCGAACACGTGCTGGCGGAGGCAAGGAGGGTTCTCGCCTATGAGCCATGAGGCGGCGCTTTTCGAGTTCAGGTTTCCCGACATCGGTGAGGGGCTCACCGAGGGCACCATCGTGGAGCTCAAGGTTGCTCCCGGGGGGAAGGTGAAGCAGGGAGACCCGCTGGCTATCGTGGAGACCGACAAGGTGGTGACAGAAATGCCCTCTCCCGTGGAGGGAACCGTTGTCGAGCTCCGCGTGGTCAAAGGCCAGGTGGTGCAGGTCGGTGAGATCGTGGCGCGCATAAGGCCAGCCGCGGGAGCGGCGGCTGGCGGCGCTGCGGGAGCCGCGGCTGCCGCTGAAGCCGCCGCCCACCCCGCCCACGTCGATGCCGGCTCGGTGGTCGGCAGGCTTGAAACAACGCATACAGGCATCCTGCCCCCCAGCGACGAGGGCCTTGCCGCCTCCCCCGCCGCCGCGGCGGACAACGGGACGGACAGGAAGGTGCGCGCATCACCGATGGCGCGCAAGCTTGCCGCGGAGGCGGGCATCGATCTTGCACGTCTCAGCGGCACGGGCCCCGGCGGAAGAATACTCACGCGGGATCTCGCGGCGCGTGCGCCCGCCACTCCCGCATCGCCCCATGGACCCGGGGCGAAAAAGCTTTCCACCATGCGGCTGGCAATCGCCATGGCCATGGAGAAAAGCCAGGCCATTCCTGCCGCGGCTGTGCACGACTATACGATCATCGACGAGCTGTTGAAAATCCGCCACGACATGAACGAGACGGCAAAAGAAAAGGTGGGACTGCTCGCCTTCTTCGTGAAGGCTGTCGCGCACGCGCTGAAGGACTTCCCCCTGATGAGCTCCATCTACTCACCCGAGAAGCGGGAATACGAATCATTCCCTTCGGCGCAGGTCGGGGTGGCTGTGGACACCGAAGAAGGGCTGGTGGTGCCCGTGGTCCGCGACCCGGCCGGCCTGTCGGTGAACCGCATCCACGCTGAGATTCTACGGCTCACCGAGAAGGCGCGCTCGCGCCTTCTGCTGCTGGAGGAGATCCGCGGGGGCACCTTCACCATCTCCAACTTCGGGTCCTTCTCAGGCATCTACGGCAACCCGATGATCCTCCCGCCCCAGGTGGGAATCCTGGGGATCGGCAGGGTGCACCAGCAGCCCGAGGTGAAAGAGGGCGCCGTGGTGCCCGCCTCGATCCTCCCCGTGTCCCTGGTGGTGGACCACCGGCTGATCGACGGCGTCTATGCCTGCAGGTTTCTTGCCCGGTTCATGGAGCTGGTTTCGCGGCCGCTGGCGCTGCTGATGCTGTAAGGGCGGCCGCGCATCTGCCTCCCTCCTGTTTTGACTGCTTAAAATACTTTGCCAATACCTTACTAAAATACTAATATTTAACCAACGATCGCACAGGAGGTGTTTGATGGCCTTTACTCTGCCTGACCTGCCCTACCCATTCAATGCACTGGAGCCGCACATCGATGCGAAGACCATGGAAATACACCATGACAAGCACCACGGCACCTACGTGAGCAAGCTGAATACCGCCCTGGAAAAGGCCCCTGCGTTCCAGAGCAAGCCGATCGAGGAAATCCTGCGAAACCTCGACGCGGTCCCCGCCGAGGTCCGAACAGCGGTTCGCAACCATGGCGGTGGGCACATGAACCACAGCATGTTCTGGAAGATGCTCTCCCCCAAGGGCGGCGGCAAGCCCTCCGGGGCGCTGGCCGCGGCAATCGACAAGGCCTTCGGCAGCTTCGACACGTTCAAGGAGCAGTTCGCCGCCGCGGCGGCCAATCTCTTCGGCAGCGGGTGGGCGTGGCTGTGCGCGGATGCCACGGGGAAGCTGGTGATCATCGCATTGCCCAACCAGGACAATCCCGTGTCGCAGGGCCTGAAGCCCCTTCTGGGGCTCGATGTGTGGGAGCACGCCTATTACCTGAAATACCAGAATCGCAGGCCTGACTACGTTACTGCGTTCTGGAACGTCGTCTCCTGGGAGCAGATCGCGGCGAACCTGGCGGCTAAGGGGTGACCCTGCGCTGGGCGAACAGCCAGTCCCGCATCTCGGCATCGGCATAGGCAGGCACCCAGGAGCTGTGGGCCGAGGAGCCGATGAAGCGGGTCCCATTCGGGAGCTCGGTGTAGCGCGGGGTCCAGCCCGCCGCACACGCTGACGATGCCGGCGAAAGCATCGGGGTGGGTCGCGCCCAGGGCAAACACCCCGAATCCTCCCGTTGAAAGCCCGGTGGCGTACAGCCGATCTGCGTCGATGGAATACTCCCCCATCACCTTCCGCAGCAGGTTGTACGCGGCCGCGAGCGGCGCCTCGCCGTGGTACGGTGAGCCGAAGCCGCGGCTCAGAAGCGATGTCCAGCCGCGGTTGCCATAGGGGGAAAGGGTGAAGGCCCCGTGGACCTTCGGGTTCTTCGGGGCAAGCACGAAGCAGGGATGACGCGCCTGCTCGGCGGGCTTGGCCCAGACGGTGGCGCCCTGGTAGGAGACAATCTGGGCCTCGTTGTCGCTTCCCGATTCGCCGGCCCCGTGGAGGAGGAGCACCAGCGGCCAGGACGTCGCGGGTGTATAATCGGCGGGAACGAACAGGCGATACCCCATGGTGATGCCCGTCTCATCGTCGGTCCAGGTCAGCTTCTGGAAGGCATCCTCCACGGCTTCAGCGCGACGGCGGTAGCGGTCCCCGAAGATACTATCGCCCCCGCCACCCTGATGCGGCGCGCGGCGGGCACGCCGATGGTGGCGATGATCTCGATCTCGCTGATATCGCTGTCAGCGGTGATAGCATAACGTGTGATGTCGGGGGAAAAAGGCGGGCTCAGCGGGCCGACGCCGCCTGGCGTCGCGAGTACCTGGATGCCGCTCAGCGGCAGGCTGTCATTGACGTGCATGTCGGTTCCTGCGCAGGCGCAGGTAAAAGCTGCCAGCGCGCACACGATCGGGAGGAACCAACGAGGCCTTGTCGATTTCATTGTGGGACGGCGTCTCCCACGGGAAGCCGGAGCGCAGCCGAACTAGACGACTTTTACCACTTTCCCGGTGCGCAGGCAGCGGGTGCATATCTTGATGGTCGTCTTTGTCTTGCCCACCATGGTCTGGATCTTCAGGAGATTGGGCTTCCAGACCCTGCGGGTCCTGTTCTTTGCGTGGCTCACCTTGTTCCCGGTGACCGTACCTTTACCGCATATGTCACACTTGCGTGCCATTGATTGCCTGCCTTAGATTTCGGGGTTCCCGTGAGGGAGAAACATACAGAATTCTCTCAAAAGTGTAAAGGGGGTCGCGCTGGCCCCGCGGAGGGCTGAAGGGGCGCCGGTCCCCCGCGGGCCACCGCCCTCACGCGGCCCTACCCCAGCATGACCTGGCCTCCCGTCACGGGAAGGGCCTGGCCTGTCTCGTACTGCTGGTCCACCAGGTAAAGGATGGCCTTCACCACGTCTTCAACCCTGCAGCCGCGGCCCATGGGAACACGTGACTCGTAGGAGCGGCGGACATCCTCCACCGTTTTCGCCCCGGGCACCTTGCCGGCGCGCAGGTACTGCACGAAAAGCCCCTTCTCGGGGTCCGACCACAGGGGACCCTCGAAAAAGTTGCCCGGGCAAATTGAGTTGACCTTTATCCCGTACTCCACCAGTTCCAGGGCGAAGGACTGGGTGAGCCCGATGCCGCCGAACTTCCCCCCCGCATAGGCAAAGTTCCTGTTGCTGCCCTCCAGGCCTGATTTCGAGTTGATCTGGATGATATCGGTCGCGCGGGTCTCCGCGCTGAAGCGCCGCTGCAGCTTCATGATCGGGGAAAGGTACTTCACGCAGAGAAAATAGCCGGTGTAGTTCACCCGGGTCACGAAATCGAAACTCTCGGGGGTCATCTCCTCAAGGCCGCCTGCCTTCAGCACCCCGGCATTGCTCACCAGGACGTCCAGGCCGCCGAATGCCTTCACGCACTCCCGGGCCAGCGCCTGCAGGGAAGCAGGGCTGGTCACATCGGCGGCCGCGAATATCGACCTTTGCGTGCTCCCCGCGGCGACCGCCGATGCGTTCAGCCGGTCCTCCAGCGCCCGGCCTGCCGTTTCGTTGAGGTCGGCAATCACGATGTTCGCCCCTTCAGCGAAAAGGCCTTCCGCGATGCCCTTCCCGAAGCCCTGGGCCGCCCCCGTGATGAGGGCGATTTTGCCCTCCATGCGCCGGCGCCCCGCGGTCCCTGCCGCCTTTGCCACGCTGCGCCGGTAGCTCTCCACCTCCCAGGTGTCGATGAACTGGATGTCGGCCGCCCCGAGGAAGCTCGGCCCGCCAAATGCCTCCGAGAGGAAGCTCACCTTCATGTAGTCTTCGAAGACATCGAGGCACGTCTCCGCCGAGCGCTTGGAGTCCTCCACGGCAACCATGCCCAGCCCGTCGATCAGAATGATCTTCGGGTCATAGCCCCAGCGCTCGCGGTAGGCGGCCCGGGCAGCGGGGAAACCCGACAGGAGCTTCTCGGAATCGTCCCCCAGATCGAGGATCAGCGGAGCCGACTTGCAATAGACGATGTTGTCGGGCATGAACGGCAGGCTCACCCCGCCGCGATTTTCCGAAAGAAGGAAATGCTCAACCAGGGCGGAGTTTCGTACCGCGGCAACCTTCGCGCTCTCCCCGTCTGAGAGGAGCATGCGCAGGCCCGGTATTACGCGCACCGCGGCGTTGGACACCGGCCGATCCTCGCGGGGAACGGGCCGGCGAAATCGCGCCGAGATTTTCGCCAGCACGCCGTCGGTGAGCTGGCGTATCTCCGCGGTGGAGTCCGCGGCCACCAGCAGCCCGTGGTTGCGCATCAGAACGATGCGGGGATCGCCCTTGTGCGCCGAGCGGTAGGCGGCGAGCTTCTCCTGCATGAGCTTTGCCAGCTTGTAGCCGGGGTCGGTGTAAGGCACCCAGAGGGCCTCCCCCCCGAAGAACTCGCGGGCTGCCGCCTCCCCGCCGCGGGCGCAGGTGAGGGCGTTCACGGCGTACGGATGCGTGTGCACGACGTAGCGCCAGCCGATCATCTCGTGCAGGCTCGTCTCCACCGAGGGCCGGCCGCCGGCCGCAGGGTCGGTGCGGCTGGCCAGGAGGTCGGCCTTGATCTGCGCCTCCCGCTGGAAGGGATCCTCGCTGTAGGTGCGGCTGAGGATTTCCCGCACCGCGGCGCGGGAAAGGCTCACGAACCCCGCCTCCGTGATGTCCTTCAGGCCGGCGCCGCTTGCCTTGATGACCAGGGTTTCCCCGTCCTTGACCGAGGTATTGCCGCCGCCGGCAATGGCAAAATCGGTGCCCCGCCCGTAGAACCGTGAAATCTCCATGAGCTCTGACAGATCCATCCTACCGCCTCTTGGAAAGCACCGTGCGCTCGTACTCGTTCACCCGGTCGAGCCACGCGGCGCCGATGGGCACACCCTGCTGCGCGCAGTAACGGTCCCAGACAGCCCCGAAGGGGAGGTCCTTGACCTCCTCCTGGAGCGCGAGGCGCGCGGTGAGATTGCCCGCCGCCTCCTCCTTCTTCAGCATCTCGGTGGGCTCCAGCAGCGCCAGCAGGATGGCCTTCAGGGTGGCACGGGCGCCGATGACCCACGCGGCAATCCGGTTGATGCTCGCATCGAAATAATCGGTGGCGACGTGCACCCGGTCCCATGCCGCGGCGCGGGCAACCTCGCTGACCACCGCCTTCACATCGTCGTTGAGGGTGACCACGTGATCGCTGTCCCAGCGCACCCCGCGGCTCACGTGCAGCAGGAGCTCCTTCGAATACAGGAGGATCGAAGAGATCTTGTCGGCCACCGACTCGGTGGGGTGGAAGTGCCCCATGTCGAGGCACAGCATCATGTCATGCGCCAGCGTGTAGCCGAGGTAAAACTCGTGGGAGCCCACCACGTAGGACTCGGAGCCGATGCCGAAGAGCTTTCCCTCCAGGGCGTCCAACAGTGAGCGCGGGTCGGCCTTCTTCTGGAATATCCTGTCCAATGATTCGACCAGCCGCGCCCGGGGGGCCATCCGGTCCGCGGGCGCCTCCTTGCTCCCATCGGCGATCCACAGGTCGACGACGCAGGGAGATCCCTGGGCCTTTCCCATGGCTTCACCGATCTCACGGCAGCGCAGGGAGTGATTCACCCAGAAGTCCCTGACCTTCCGATCGGGAGAGGAAAGGGTGAATCCCGATGCGGCCATGGGGTGGCTGAAATAGGTCTCGTTGAAATCCAGCGCAATGCCGAGCTTCTTCGCCCAGCTCATCCAGGCGCTGAAGTGCTCGGGGCCCAGGGAGTCGCGCTCCACCTTCTTGCCGCCGGTCTCCGCGTAGATGGCGTGGAGATTTGCCCTGTGGCGGCCCGGCACCAGGGAGAAGGCCACCTCGTAGTCCGCGCGCAGCTCATCTGCCGTGCGCGCCTTGCCCGGGTAGTTGCCGGTTGCCTGGATGCCGCCCCCGGAGAGCCCGGCGGCGCTCTCGAAGCCGCCCACGTCATCGGCCTGCCAGCAGTGCAGCGAGAGGGGGATTGCGGCCAGCGCGGCCAGGGCCGTGTCGGTATCGATACCCCAGAGGGAATAGGTAGCGCGGGCGGCCGCGTAATTTCGCTCGACGATGTCGGCAGTCAGCTGCTGCATCGAATAATCCTCCTTCAGTTTGTCAGCGCCGCGATGGCGGCGCCCAGCAGCGGGGCATCCTCCACGGAGGCGATCTCCCAGGCGCACTCCCGTGCCCCGCTGAGAAACCTCCTCATGTGCGCCTCCACCCGGCTGTGGAACGAGCGCAGCTGCCAGAAGGTGGTGCCGTCCACCGTGATGCACACCGGGTAGCGCGGGTCGCCTCCCCTGCCCGTCTTCAGGAGTATGGCGGAGAGGGTGACCGCGACGAGCACTGCCGCGCGCTCCACCAGCAGGTCGCAGAGCACGTACAGGGTGCGCGCATCATCCGCGTCCATGCGGCTGCAGGCGGCCCCCAGCGGGTTCTCCCGTCCGTCGGGGTACAGCAGGAAGTCGTTGAGCTCCCGGGTGCTCAAGGAATGCACGGCATCCAGCGCGGCGCCCGCGGCGGGGGAAAGACAGCCGCCCCGTGCCGCGGCCTTTGCCGTGAACAGGGACAGTGCCCCCAGGTAGGCACCCGAGATCATCTTCTCGTGGCGGTACCTGCCCGGCTCCGAGGTGGTGGCGTCATAGGCATCGTCTATCTTCCCCGAGGGGCTGCCGGCAAAGGAGCCGGACTCAGTGTTGACGATCTGGGCTCCCGCGGGGTCGAGCCCCGGGATCCTGCCGATATTGCGATGGGACTCGACGTAGGCCACGTTGATGCCGGTCCCGCACACCACGCCGATGAAATCATCGAAATGCCGTCCCGGCTGGGCGTTGCGCCCGGCCAGCAGGGTGGCCACCGTGTCGTTCAGCAGCACCGTCTGCAGCGGCGGCCTGCCGCTGGCCGCGGCCAGCGCGCGGGCCAGGTTCCCCCCGATGAGCTCGCCGACAACCCCGCGCGCCCTGATCTCCTTGGTGAAATACAGGAGCTTCCCGTCCTTGCTCGGCTGCATCTCCGCCGCGTAGGAGAAACAGAACCCGATCCTGTCGGCCTTTTTCGCCAGCGGGAGGATGTACCCTGCCATCGTCCTGAAGAACTCGTCGCGGTCCAGCTCGGCATCCACGCCGGGCATCCGCTGGCGGATCAAGCCTTCGATCAGCGGCTTTCCCGATTCCTCGAAGCTCACCTCGGCGGCCCTGAAGTTTGTTCCCCCGGCGTCCAGCGCGATGACACGCTCCCGGTGGGGAACGGCTCGGGATGTCTCAATATAGGTAGGGATCATGGGAAGCGACGAGCCGGCCCCCTGCAGGCCCCGCGTCATCTGCTCCAGGTAAGCGTCCACGACGCGGCGCATGTCGATGGCGTCCCAGTGCATGCGGTTCCGCCGAAGGAACCGCTCGGCGCTGCCGGAGGCGGCGCCAGGAACGCCGGAGATGCCGAGGGAGGCGCCCCTCATGCCGATTCGCTGGCGGGAAACACCGGCTTCAGGGCGATGTCCAGGTCATGCTCTTTCTGCAGCCGGGAGAGATCTTCCTTCAACCGGGCGATGGACACGGAAGGGCCGATGACCAGGTGAGCCTTCAGGCGGAACATCGGCGCGCCGGTCCACGGGGCGGCGGCGGTATCCGTCGACAGCTCCTCGATGTTGATCCCATGGCCGCGGAGGATCGCCGTCACCGAGTGAACGATCCCCGGAGTGTCCAGGGAGACTGCCTCCAGCAGGTAGGGCCGTCCCGAAACCCCCGCGCTGGGCTCCCGCGTGGGCCGGCTCTCGATGCGCAGCCCGAGTTTCCCACCGAGTGACGGCAGTCCGCTGGCCAGGGAATCCAGGGATCCCGGGGGTCCCGAGACGAGCATGATCACGGCGAACTCGCCGCCCAGCACCGCCATCTTGCTCTCTTCGATGTTGCATCCTGCCGAGGTCACGGAGCCCGAGAGGTCATCCACGATCCCCACACGATCGGACCCGATGGCAGTCAGCACCGCATATGCTTTGGCCATGCCGCGAGCCTATCCCTTGCGGGTGTCACTGTCCAGAGAAGCCGGGCGCTCCGCGCGAGAGAAGCCGGGCGCTCCGCGCGGGAGAAAGCCGGGCGCTCCGCGCGGGAGAAAGCCGGCACTGCACGCATTACGGGAGGCTCAGCGCGCCGCAGCGGCATACCGCGCCGCCTCCGCCATGTATCCCACTGCCTCTTCAAGACGGCCCAGCTCCTCGTAGCCATAGGAGAAGCGGAGCTGGCGCTTTCCCTGCTCCACCATGGCCCCCCGGGGGTGGACGCAGAACTCCCCGGGGATATAGGCAACGCGGGGCAGCTTTCCCTCGGCAGGCCCGTCCACCTGCTCGCTGCCGGTGGTCCGCGCGAGGCAGCGGAAGAAGGGGGAGCCTTCGTCGGTGCGGATGCCTCGCAGCATCAGGTAATAATAGAAGCTCGCCTGCCCGCCCCGGCACTCCTCCAGCACGTCCCCCATCAGGGAGGTGAGCCAGCCCTTCACGGCAAGCGCCTTCTCCCGGTAGCCGCGTCTCACCTCTCCGAGCTGCCTGTCCATGGCGTTGTCCAGGAGCCAGCTTGCTATCTCCTGGTTGACCAGCGGGCCGCTGAAGCCGGCATCGCTTGTCCTCTGGATCATGGCCTGCAGGAACGGTCCGTCGCTTCCCATCATGTAGCCGATGCGCAGCGAGGGGGCGATGATCTTCGACACGGTGCCCACCTCGTAGACCAGCCCTGCCTCATCGTCCAGAAGGCCCGAGCGCGGACGGGGGACCTCGGGATCGTGGATCAGGTCCTCGTAGGCCTTGTCCAGCACCAGGGGCACGGCCTTACCCAGCTTCCGCGAGAGCTCCGCGGCAAGACGGACCAGCGCCGTGCGCTCAGCGTTGGAGATGATGGTCGCCGTGGGATTGTTCACCGTGACCACGTACAGGAAGCTGATCTTCGCCGCATCCGCGCCGAGTGCTTCAATGCGCGCCGCCACGTCATCAGCGTGCAGGCCGTCCATGCGCTCGGGCACCGTGACGACGGTGAACCCGCGGCGCTCCAGGAAATCGCAGTAGATGTAGTACATCGGGTCGGAGGTGATGACGATGCCGGGAGGCAGCACGTACGCCAGGCCTTCCAGGAGGCTCGTGGCACCGTTGGGCCCGATGATGATCTGCCGGCCAGCAAGCGCGGCAGGGGTGAGAGCGCCGATCTTCCGCTCCAGGTGATAGTTGCGGATGGACTCGATGAGCGCCGGCGAGCCCTGGGGGCCCCCGTAGTTCAACGGAGACTTGTAGCGGCCGGGGTGGGAGAGGACTTCTTCCAGCGCCGTGCGGATCATGGCGCTGGGGATGGTGTTCTCATTCACGTAGCCGACACCGAGGTTGATGTCCACTCCTTCACGGAAGTCCGCGGCAAAGGAGGACATCATGCGGTTCACCGGCGAGGGGGAGCGCGAACGGCACCCGTACTCGGACAGGGGGAGATCAAACACGGGAGCTTTCATGATGGAAAGGATACTACATGAGGAGGCGATCCTTGAGGAAGTCCTTCATGTAGCGGTTCACCGCCCACAGGTCGACGATGGGCTTTCCCGTGTCGGGAAGGGTCACCAGGTACGGCGGCGGGCCGAACTCGGGACAGACGGTGAGCGCGGCATCCCCTGCCGCCGCCCGGGCCGCCGCTATTGCCTGCCACCAGCGCAGGTGCGCCTCCCGGGCCGGTTTCCACAGCTCCACCCGCGGGTCAGGCACCTGCGGCGCCTCCGCGTGCCCGACGCGCGCGTGGATGTGCCGGGCACGTACGATTGCCCGCTGCACCCGCTGCGGCTGGTCCTCCAGCAGCGTCTCGTGCACGCAGCACCAATGGGAGAAATCTGCGGTCAGTTTCAAAGTCGGAAGGGCATCGAGGAGCTCCATCGTGGAGGGTGCGGAAAAGGTGGGCCTGCCCCGGTGCAGCTCGTGGACAACGGGAATGCCGAGCGCTTTCTCCATCTCCTCCGCCTTGCGGAAGACCAGCAGGTTTTCCCGCAGGGAAAAGATGTCCCTGCCGGTGTGGGAATTAATCATGATCGGAGCAAGATCGGCGTTTCTGCGGTACTGCTCCTCGAAGCTTCGCGCGTGCTCGGCGGGGTCAGCCCCCGCGGTCCACTGCTGGCCGATCAGCGCCAGCCCCAGCTCTGCCAGCAGCCCCTTCAGCTCCTGCTTCTGCGCGGCATCCGCCGGCACCCCCATCTCGACGCCGTCGAACCCCGCTTCCCTTGCCATGGTGAGATTTTCCCGGAGCGTCGTTCCCTGCATCCCCCACAGCGCGCATATCCAGGTTATCTTCATGCACCGAAGATAGCGAGAAAAAAGGAAGGCGTGTACAGCGTTCGGCGGCGACGAAGTTGCAGCTTGGTCGCACAGGTGTTACAGTGCAACGATGACCGAAAACCAGTGGAAGATATTCGTTGAGATCCATGATGGCCTGCCGCGCGAGGGCCCCGGGGGCGACGAATCGACCCGTATTGCCTGGTCCTGCATTAGAAACATTCCCGAAAGACCCAGGATACTGGATATCGGCTGCGGTCCAGGCGCCCAGACGGTGTGCCTGGCGGACATCAGCAAGGGTGAAATCCATGCAATCGATAACAACGCCGCGTTCGTCGACCAGCTGAAAAAGTCCATGGCCGATCGCGGCGTGGGCGGCGTGATACATCCCCTCATAGCCGACAGGAAGCAGGATCGACATAGCTATCCGTCGCCGTTTGCCATATCCGCTTATGCGCGTGGACCCTCTCGCGGGGGCATTATTACCCTCTTGAACGAGAGAAGGTAAAACAGCTTATATAGCGAAATGTTATTCCGCATTTATCACGCATTAATGGAATTCGGTGCAGGGACCGGTGCATTGTGAAAGCGGAGGAGCTTTTGCTGAAAATGCCCAAAATCTTCATCCCTGCGTCGTTTTTCCGCCGCCTCCTCTTAAGCGCGGCGGTTCTCATGGCCTTCTCAGCCGCCCTGGGCTTCGGCCAGGACCTCCCGCCGCAAGGTGCAGTGGTGGACGAGGTGACCCTCGGCGGGCCCGCCGCGAAAGCCGGCATTTCCGCCCATGACGTGATAACCGAAATCGAGGGGATCCCGCTCCAATCCATGGAACAGATCATCGAAGCGCTCCAGCGGCACAAGCCCGGGGACACCATGAAACTGACCGTGGTCAAGGCATCGGACGGGACGCGCGCCGAGGTGACCTTGACGCTCGGCGAGAACCCGCGTGACCAGTCGGTGCCCTACATGGGCCTGTTCGTCACCAGCTACATGCGCCTCGTGCCCGAGCGGATCCCGGCGCCCCCGGGGACGCGGTCCGGGCCCGGTATCTGAGCCATGGCAATGAGACTTGTCCGCTACCTCCGACCCGAGTGCTTCATAGTGGACCTCGCTGAAAAAAGCCGGGAAGACGCCCTGCGCAGGATCATCCGCGCGGCCGCGGAAAACGGTCTCGTGGAGAACGAGGCATCCGTGCTGGCAAAGCTCATGGACCGGGAGAAGCTCCAGAGCACGGCGGTGGGAAACGGCATCGCCATCCCCCATTGCTTCACCGACGAGGTCCCCGGCCTCATCATCATCGTGGCACGCTCTTCCGGGGGCCTGGAGTTCGATTCCTTCGATGGCAAACCCGTTCGGACTCTCTTCCTGCTGATGGGCAACCGCAGCGACTACACCCTGCACCTGAAGGCGCTGGCGCTGATTGCCCGGCTCATCAAGAGGATGGCGTTCATCGAAAAGATCGGCTCCTCCACTTCAGCGCAGGACATGATCAGGGCGTTCGAAGAGGAAGAGGCGAAGGTCAGCTGATCCCTGGCCGGCGCGAGCCGCTCAGAAAGTCGGTGAGCCGGGAACCTCCGGCTGGAGCGTCACCATAACCCCCGCGCCGACTTCGAAGGAATGGGGACTGGACTCGACTTCCTGCATCAGGAAATCAATTCCTACGATATCACGTTTCTGCTGCAGGGTGAGCACGGGGAGAACATCGGACACAGTGCCGGGGCTGTCATCGCTGATGAGCCCCGTCTGCGCCGCAGGGTTCCTGGCGAGCGGCGCCTCGGATGTGGCTGCCGGTTGCGCAAGGTTCTGGGCGCCAGGGGCAACTGACTCGATCTGGGCCGGAGCATCGCTGGGCCCGCGTAAAGGCGTGGCATAGCTCGTCAGGATCGGCATCGTGAATGCAGCCGCGGCTGCGACGATGCGAAGGGCGAACTTGATATTCATGTAAAGCCTCCGGAGAGCACGCTCTCCGGATCAAAGGTGCTTCCAACCGAACCGGCAATCCATTAACCGGCCATTAATAATCTGCAACATTTCGTTAGGCAGCCAGCAGCGTGCCCGCGGCCCCGGCAGGGGGCTCGCGGGGCGCGGTGCGCTCGCAGGCGCCTACTCGTAACGCAGCGCGTCAATGGGGTCCAGCGCCGCTGCCCGACGCGCCGGGTAGAAGCCGAAGACCACGCCCGTGGCCGCAGCGGAGGCGAACCCCAGCACGATGGAAAAACCTGAAATCACCGTGGGCCACCCTGCCACCGATGAGACGAGCACCGAAATGCCTATGCCCAGCGCGATGCCGATCACCCCTCCCGCGGCCGCCATGGAGAGCGCCTCGATGAGGAACTGAAGCAGGATGTCGCGCCCGCGCGCGCCCACCGCCATGCGCAGGCCGATCTCCCGCGTGCGCTCGGTCACGGAGACCAGCATGATGTTCATGATGCCGATGCCGCCGACCACCAGGGACACAATGGCCACTGCAGCAAGCAGCAGCGCCTGTGTGGCGGAGGTTGCCATCCGCACCTGCTGGACGTTGGCGATGTTGCGGATGGTGAAATCATCGGGAGAAATCGGGGCCAGGTGATGCACCAGTCGCAGAAGGCGCTGGGTGGCATCGATGACCCCCGCAACCGCATCCGAGCTGGATGCCGAGACCAGGATGGTGTTCACCCACGTCTGGCCGGTCAGCCGCTCCTGGTGCGTACTGATCGGGACCACCACCACATCGTCCTGGTCCCGGCCGAAGCCGGTCTGGCCTTTCGCAACGAGCACACCGAGCACCCGGAAGGGCACGCTCTTGACGATGATCGTGCTGCCCACAGCTCCGCCGGCGGGAAAGAGATTCGCCGCAACGGTGGCGCCAAGGACGGCTACCTTGGTGACCCGCGAAACATCACCTTGCGTGAAAAACGTACCCTGGGCTATGCTCCAGTTGCCTGCGGCCAGCCACGAGGGACTGGTCCCGCCGATCACTGTGAACCAATTCACCCCGCCCGCAACCACCTGCGCGCTGGTCTGGGAATAGGGCGCGGCTGCGGCCACCTCGGGCACGTTGGCCTCGATTGCAGTCACGTCATCCAGCGTCAAGGTCGTGCGCGCCCCGCTTCCGAGACTCACCCCCCCGCTGGTCACGCTGCCCGGGGAGATGACGATCAGGTTGGCCCCCAGGCTCTCGATCTGCTTCAGCACGACCGCCTGCGCGCCGGCGCCGATGGCCACCGAGGCTATCACCGCCCCGACGCCGATGATGATCCCCAGCATGGTAAGGAGCGACCTGCTGATGTTGCGCAAAAGGGCCTTCCACGCGGTGCGAACGAGGACCATGAAGCTCATGCGGGACCCTCCTGGGCGGACGGGCGATCGCCGACGATCAGGCCGTCGTGAAAAG
>JBEKVA010000063.1:0-14579 GCA_049514475.1 Spirochaetia bacterium | reverse complement strand
CGCTCCGCCTCCGCCTGCTCCATGACGCTCATTTCCTTTACGTCTGCCCCGGAGATGAAGGCCTTCCCCGCGCCCGTGAGAAGGAGCGCACGAAGGTCGCCGTCCGATCCACCCTCGATCGCCCCCTGGAGGTCTGAAAAGAATTTCGCGGCTTGGGAAATGGCAGTAGATGAGAGGGCGTTCATCCGCTCAGGGTTGTTGAAGGTGACGATGCCGACCCGGTCGCGCTTCTCGAATTTGACGTAGTCCATGCTCACCTCCCGCCGCGTTCCCGCGGCTGCGCCGCCTGCCCGCAGAGCGCCATGCTCATCCTGCCGCCGCCGCGCACAGCGCGGCCCGGAAATCCGGGTGGGCAATCCGTATCAGGGCTTCCACGCGCTGGCGGTTTGTCTTCCCCCGCAGCTCGGCAATACCGTACTCGGTCACGATGTAGTGCACCTCGTTGCGGGAGGTGGTAACGCACGCTCCCGGTGTCAGGCGGTGGACGATCCGGGAGGACGCCCCACCTCGTGCCGTTGAAGGAAAAGCGAGAATGGATTTCCCGCCGGGGGCAGCGCTGGCCGCCCGCACGAAGTCCACCTGGCCTCCCACGCCGGAGAACTGCTTCGGCCCGATCATGTCGGAGCAGACCTGGCCGTAGAGATCGACCTCGAGGGCCGAGTTGATGGACACGAGGTTCTGCACGCGGCCGGCCACCAGGATGCTGTTGGTGTAGTCGATGGGCCGCATGTCCACCGCGGGGTTGTCGTGCACGAACCCGTACAGCTTCTGCGACCCCATGAGGAAGGAGGCGGTCATCTTTCCCGGGCTGACATTGTTATAGCGGTTGGTGATCACCCCCTGCTCCACCAGCTCCACAACGCTGTCAGAGAACATCTCCGTGTGGATGCCCAGGTCCTTCTTGGTGCGCAGGAAATTGATGACCGCATCGGGGAGCGCCCCGATGCCAAGCTGCAGCGTTGCGCGGTCATCGACCAGCGTCGCCACGTTCTCCCCGATCTTCTTCTCCACGTCGCTGAGCTTCGCCCGGGGGATCTCCGCCAGCGGATAGTCGGCTTCCACGATGAGGTCCACCTCGGAGACGTGGATCCAGGACCCGTGGGTGCGGGGAGTGCGCGCGTTGACCTCGGCAATCGTCAGCCGTGCGGAGGCGGCTGCCTGCATCGTGTAGTCCACCGAGACGCCGAAGCTCATCCAGCCGTGCTCGTCCGGCGGAGAGACCTGGATGAGCGCCACGTCGACGGGAATGTGCTTGTCGCGGAACAGCCGGGGGATCTCGGAGAGGAAGCAGGGAGTGTAGTCCGCGTCCCCGCAGGCAATTGCATCACGTGTGCCCGCGCCGGCGAACAGCGCGTTGTGCCTGAACGTGCCGCGAAACTCCGGCTTCGTGTACTCGCAGCCGTACAGCGGCACCATGTGGACAATCGTCACGTCCTTCAGCCGCGCCGCCTGGCGGAGCAGCTCCTGCACCAGCACGCGCGGCTCCCCTGCCGCGTGGCCAAAGACCACCGTGTTACCCGACTGCACCGCCTGCAGCGCGCGGCAGGCATCCGTTCGCTTCTCCGCGTACAGGCTCCTCCACGCCTCCATGGCTTCAGCCCTCGATCCGCGCGATGCGCTTCGCCATGTCTTTCTTCTTGTCCAGCTCCGCCAGGCGCGAGAGCATGATCCGCTGTGCCTGGGGAGAGCCTGCCCCGTGCATCGACTCGGCGAGGTACCCAACCGCCGCACGCCCCATGGTGAGATTCTCGATGAGACGCAGGAGCTTGAAGCGGTTCACCGCGGTGCCGCTGGCGGAGCCCTGCAGGTACAGCTCAATGTATTTCTTCGTCTCGGGGTTGGCAAAATCACGCGCGCTGGGCATGGTGACCAGCAGGCCCCCGGCGATATCTTGGAGAAGGCGCGCTATCTCGTAGGGGAAGCGGGTGACGTTCTGCTTTGCCACATTGGCCAGGAGCATGTCGATGAGGTAATTGCCCGCTGAGGTCGGGGCGCCCTTGTAGCAGCAGGCCACGCAGCTTGACCAGATGGTCTCGTTCAGGTGGATCATCTCCACGATCTTGTCCTTCACGTGGCTTGCCCCCGCGGTGCCGTTGTACTCGGCAATGAGCGCCGCGGCCCCGATTGCCACGTCCCCCACCCCGGTCTTGCAGGCATAGCTGGAACGGTGATAGCCGGAGAAGGTTTCCACAAGGCGGCCGGAGAACTCGTACTCCCCGTCCATGAAGATGCGCGCGCGGGGAATGAAGACGTCCTGGAAGATCACCATGCATTCCTGGCCGCCGTACATGCTGCCGGCGTCCATGCCGTTGCCCGCGGGGTCTTCCGTCAAACGCGTGTCGCACGACTGCCGCCCATAGATGTAGGTGATGCCCTCGGCATCGGCAGGGACCGCCCCGCAAATGGCGAAGTCCTTCTCGTTCTCTCTCATGGCGACGGTGGGCATCACAATGATCTCGTGCGAGTTGAGCGCGCCTGTCTGGTGCATCTTCGCCCCGCGGATGTACACGCCCTCCGCGGTCCGCCGCACCACCCTGACGTAGCCGTCGGGCTCCTGTGCCGGCCGCATCGACCTGTCCCTCTTGGGATCGGTCATGGCGCCGTCGACCACCCAGTCTTTCTCCTGCGCCGTCTTCACGTACTCGATGAATCTCCTGTGGTAGTCGGTGCCCTTCACCTTGTCCATCTCGAATGTGGTGAGGAACACGGAGTTGAACGCGTCCATGCCCACGCAGCGCTGGAAGCAGGTGCCGCACTTCTGCCCGAGGAGGCGCTGCATGCCGCACTTCTGGTAGAGCTCCTCGGTGCTCATGTGCAGGTGGCAGAAGCGGTTGATGGTCTTGCCCGTCAGGGAGCTTTTCGCCGTCATGGCCTCGCGGTACCTGGGGTCCTCGGCCAGCTCGTAGGTCAGCGCGATCGAGTTGATCGACGCGGCGATCACGGGGTGGCTGGTCAGGTTCTTCACGAGCTGCCCTCCCATGAAGACCTTCATGGGTTTGCGCGCGTCCAGGCTTGCACGATATTCCTTGGCTGTCATCATAAGTTTCACCGCTCCCTGTCCGGGGGAACCCCTAAACGAGGATCACCCGTAGATAGTATTCTGTGTATTGTATACCATTTTGACAAGAATTGTCAATTGCAATGCGATGAGGACGGGGCACGCAGCTCCCCCCTACGTGGCCGCGCTCGCATGCTCTTCCCAGTCCTTGCTGCGCTCCACGGCCTTCTGCCACCCCGCGTAAAGAGCCTTTCGCCTCTGGCCGTCCATCTCCGGCTCGAACTTCCTGTCAAGCTCGAATGTCCCCACCAGCTCATCCTGGTCTTTCCAGAACCCCGTGGAAAGGCCTGCCAGAAAGGCACACCCGCGCGCCGCGGCCTCCACGATCTTCGGCCGCATGACGGGAGAGCCAAGCATGTCCGCCTGGAACTGCATGAGGAAATCGTTGCGCGCCGCCCCGCCGTCCACCCTCACCTCCAGCTCGCTTATGCCGGAGTCCTTCTGCATGCACCCGATGACATCCTTGATCTGGTACGCCATGGACTCCAGGGTTGCGCGGACGAGGTGGTTCCTGTTCGCCCCCCGGGTGAGGCCCACGATCGTGCCCCGTGCGTAGGCGTCCCAGTACGGCGCCGGCAGGCCGACAAAGGCAGGCACGAAATACACCCCGTTGGTGTCGGAAACTTTGCGGGCGCAGACCTCGCTCTCCTCCGAGCTGCCGATGATCTGCAGCTCGTCGCGCAGCCACTGCACGGCGGCGCCGACCACGAAAAGAAGCCCTTCCAGGGCGTACTCGACGCGCCCGTCAATCCCCCACGCCACGGTGGTGAGCATGCCCCGCTGGGAGGGGATGGGCTTCAGGCCCGTGTTCATGAGGAGCGACCCGCCCGTGCCGTAGGTGCACTTGGTCATGCCCGGCTTGAAGCAGGTCTGGCCGAAGAGCGCCCCCATCTGGTCTCCCACGGCGGCGCCGATCGGGATCTTTCCGCCGAAGAGGCTCTCCTCGGTCATGCCGTACACGCAGCTGGTGGGCTGGAGCTTCGGCAGGAGCGCGCGCGGGATGCACAGCTCGGAAAGCATCCGCTCGTCCCAGTCCACGGTGGCAATGTTTTCAAGCAGCGTGCGGGACGCGTTGGAATAGTCGGTGACGTGCACCTTTCCCGCCGTGAGGTTCCAGATCAGCCAGGAGTCGATGGTGCCGAAGGCAAGCTCGCCCTTTTCCGCCCTCTGCCGCGCGCCGGGCACGTGGTCGAGGATCCACTTGATCTTCGTTCCCGAGAAGTAGGCGTCGATGACAAGACCCGTGGTCTGGCGCACGTAGTCGGTCAGGCCGCGCGCCTTCAGCTGGTCGCAGGTATCGGCGGTGCGGTGGTCCTGCCAGACGATGGCGTTGTACACGGGCTTCCCGGTGGCCCTGTCCCAGATGACCGTGGTTTCTCTCTGGTCGGCAATTCCGATGCCGGCAACCTGATCGGCTGCGGCCCCCGCCTTCTTCAGCGCTTCACGCGCCACGCTGAGCTGGTTCTCCCAGATGACCACGGGGTCGTGCTCGACCCACCCGGGGTTGGGGTAGATCTGCGGGAACTCCTTCTGCGCAACGGAGACGATCGTGCCTGCATGATCGAAGAGAATTGCCCTGCTGCTCGTGGTCCCCTCGTCGAGCGCCAGGACGTACTTCTTCCTGCTCATGATCGACTCCTTTGGAAAACGTTTCGCAGCGGCGCAAACCGGGGCGCGCGCCGCGAATGCCGCCAGGAGCGGCCGCGAATGCCGCCAGGAGCGGCCGCGAATCAGCTCCGGATCATCGTCTTCAGGCCCTGCGCGGAGGCCGCGTACTCGAAGGCGGCGTGGATGTCGCTCAGGGCAAAGGTCTTGCTGGCAAAGGGCTTCAGGTCTATCCGCTTTTCCGCAACGAGCTTCTGGCACTTGAAGTAGTCGAGATTTGTGGAGCCGGTGGTGGCGACGATCGTGAGGCCGCGGTAGTGCAGGCGGTTCACGTCGATGGGCACCATGATATTCTTCCCGAGGCCGGCGAAGTAGCTCACCCGCCCGTGGATGGCGAGCATGCCGAGGGACTGCGTGAGGACCTCGGGAACGGCGACGGTGACGATGATGACATCCACGCCCCTGCCCTTCGTATCCGCCATGACCGCCTCAGTCAGGTTGGTGGTGCCGGAGTTGATCAGAAGGTCGGCACCGAAGCCCGCGATCTTCGCCAGGCGGTCGTCGCGGATGTCGGCGGCGATGATCCTCTTGGCCCCCGCAATACGGCTCAGCATGACGTGCATGGCCCCGATGGGCCCGGCGCCGATGACCAGCACCGTGTCCTCGTGGGTGGTCCCCACGGAACGCAGCCCGTTGTGGCAGCAGGAGAGCGGCTCCGTGAGGGCCGCTTCCTCGAAGCTGACCCCTTCGGGGATGGGAAAAAGGTTACGGCTCCTGATGGCGATGGAGGGTACCCGCATGAACTCCTCGAAGGCGCCGTCGATGCTGATGCCGAAGGCTTCGAAGTCCGGGCACATGTTGTTGTAGCCGGCGCGGCAGTACTCGCACATGCCGCAGCCGATATTCGGCGTCACCGACACGCGCATGCCCGTGCGGAAGCCCTCGGTGAGCTTTCCCACCTCCACGATTTCCCCGGCAATCTCGTGCCCCAGCACGCGCCTGTCCCCCGGCTTCAGCTTGAAGTGCCCGTTCTTGGAGATGCGCAGGTCGGTTCCGCAGATGGCACCGGCCTTCACGCGAAGGAGGAGCTCGGTATCCGCGATGCGCGGCGTCTCCACCTCTTCGACCTTCAGCACGCCAGGACTGTAATAAAATGCAGCTTTCACTTTGCGCTCCGTCGTTCGTTCTTTGCTTCGTCGGAGACGACGAAGACCACCTTGTTGTACCAGATCTTCCGCGCGGCAAGGTCCGCGAACATCTGCGGACCCTCGCTCAGGGACGGCGTATGGCTGATGAATGGCTCCACCTGGAAGCCCTTGCCCATGTGGCCCAGGACCATCTCCCATTCGCTGTTGCCGGGAGGCAGCATCTTCGAGTTCCACGTCCCGTACACCCGCAGCTCCCGCCTGAGGATGGAGGAGATCAGCGGCCCGCTCAGTGTTACGTCGGCGTGGTGGTCGCCCAGGAACACCACCTGGCCGAAGGTCGCGGCGGCTTCCAGGCACTGCAGGAGGGTGGCGCCCAGGCCGCAGGCTTCCACGGCAACGTCCACCCCGCGGCCGCCGGTCATTTCCTTGACCGCGGTCACCGTGTTCTGCTTCCGCGCGTCAATGACCTCGAAGCCGAGCTTTCTCAATATGTCCTGCTTGCGCTCGTCGACCTCGGCCACGATCACGCGGCTGGCCCCCAGGATCCGCAGCCACATGGCGGCAAACGCTCCGATGGGCCCGCCTCCTATGACCAGCGCTGCGGCGTGCGTGGGCAGGGACGGCTTGAGCATGGCATGCAGGGAGACAGCGGCCGGCTCGACCACCGCGGCGTGCACCAGGGGCACCTCGTCGGGCACCGGCACCAGGTTGTCCTCCGGCACGATCAACCGCTCGGCCATGGCGCCATGGCGGCGGCTGCCGAAGTAGTCGTAGCCCGTGCTGACCGCCGGCTCACCAATTCGCACCAGCGGGTCGCGGGGATTGGGCAGGAGCGGGTAGACGGCCACCCGGTCTCCCTTCTTGTAGCGGCCGCCGGGGAAGGACTGCTCCACCACGGCGGAAAACTCGTGGCCGAGTATCAGAGGATAATGGTATGCCTTGCCCAGGAAGCGCGGCAGGTCGGAGCCGCAGACGCCCACGGCGGCCACGCGCACCAGCACGGTGCGCTCACCGACGGGCTCGGGCTCGGGGACGTCCGTGTAGACCAGCCTGTCCTTGCCCTCAAGCAGCAGCGCCTTCATGGGCTCTCCCGCCCCCTAGACTTCCATCCCGTAGCGATGCGCCTTGTGCGTGGGGTACAGGGCGATCTGGGGAATGGTCACATCGGGGGATCGCGTTGCCACGTAGAGGGTGATCTCCGCGACATTTTCAACGTCGATGCAGCTCGCGTGGATCCCCTCCTTCCTTTCCTTTTCATCTAGCCACCCGTCGAGGTACGCGGGGATATCTCCGTCGTAGAGGCCCGTGTCGATGATCTCGGTCATCGGGGTCTTTACGTGGGACGGGTTAATGACCGTCACGCCGATTTTTTTCTTCACCCCTTCCAGCAGGATGTTCTTGCTGAAGCCCATCATGCCGTGCTTGGAGGCACGGTAGGGGCTGTGGCCAGGGCCCGAGGCAATACGCGCCGAGGAGGAGCCCATGTTCATGATCCGTCCGCCGGTGGGCTGCTTCTCCATGACACGGAAGGCTTCGCGGCAGCAGAGGAAGACGCCCGTGAGGTTGGGGCCGATGGTCTTGTTCCATTCCTCCAAAGTCACCTCGGTCACGGGAGGCGCCAGGGAGTCACGGCCGGCGCTGTTGACCAGCAGGTCGACGTGGCCCCAGGCTTTCACGGTTTCCGCGAAAAGGCTGATAACCTGCCCCTCGTCAACCACGTCCGTCACGATGCCCTTGCAAGGCCCATAGTCCTTGCTGATTTCCGCCGCGACCTTGGCCAGCCTGTCCTTGTCGATATCGGCAAGCATGACCTTGCACTGGTTGGCCGCGAATATTTTTGCAACGGCTTCGCCTATCCCCGATGCCCCGCCGGTGACAATCGCCACCTTGCCGGCGAGCCGCTTGCCCTTATCGTACATTGAAGTGTTCCTTTCGCCTCTAAATCTTGCCCAATTCTCGCTGCTTGCGCAGGATCAAGTACCCGTCCACCGTCACCACGACGATGAGCAGTACCCCCACCACCACCTTCTGCCAGGCGGGGGCCACCTCGAAGATGTTGAACATGTTGGCGATCAGCGCCATGCAGAGGACGCCGATGATCGTTCCGACCGACGACCCCCTGCCTCCCATGAGGCTTGCCCCTCCGAGCACGCAGCTGATGATGGCGGTGAGGTTCACGTTCTCCCCCATGTAGCGGTTTGCCTGCTCGAAGCGCGCCACCGAGAGGATCCCGGCAATGGCGCACAGGAGGCCGGTGAACACGAAGGAAAGAAGGATGATGCGGGTCGTCTTGAACCCCATCAGCTTGGCCGCCTCGGGGTTGTCCCCCGTCAGGTACATCCTGCGGCCGCTGGGGAACCAGCGCTGGAACACCGCGATGAGGATGACGAGCACCAGCATGACCCAGAACATGTAGTACAGGCCTCCCAGGGTCCCGGTGCCAAGGTTGATGAAATCCTGGGGCAGCTTGATGGCAATCTGGTACTCCGCCTGGCCCTTGTGACTGAGGGAGAAGATGGTCATGGCGGTCCCCTGCGCCATGTTCATCGTGCCGATGGTAGCGATCAGCGGGTTGATCTTGAAAACCCCGACCAGCACTCCGTTGAGAAGCCCCACCAGCGCGCCGGTGAGAACCCCGATCACGACCACCAGCGGGACCGGCAGGCCCGCCTCGAACAGCTTGGCGCACACGATGCCGCTGAGCACCATGATGGCGCCCACCGACAGGTCGAAAACGCCGCAGATGAGGAGTGTCACCATCCCGATGGCCACGATGGCCAGGGGGGCGATGCTCGTCTGCAGGGAGTCGAGGTTGGTGCCCGACCAGAACACCCCGCCGAACAGGGTCATCACGACGACCAGCGCGATGGCCAGGAGGAGCGTGATGGAGCCGTTCTGCGAAAGAAGGTTTCTCGAGTTGATTCTCATCTCAGGGTCCTCACTGATTCCTTGCGTTCAGCCGCGTGTCGGCAAAGACCGCCGCGATGAGCACGGCGCCCATGAGCACCTGCTGCAGGTAGGGGTCGATCTGGAAGATGATCATGCCGTTGCTGACGATGGCCAGGAACAGGAGCCCCAGCACGGAGCGCAGGATGCTCCCCCTGCCGCCGTAGAGGCTCGCCCCGCCAAGCACCGCGGCGGTCACCATGGTGAACTCCAGCCCCAGCCCGGTGGTGGGGTACGCGTGGGTGATGCGGGAGGTGGCCAGGATCCCGCCGATGGCCGCCGTGACCGCGGAGACCACGAAGGAGGTGATCTTCACCTTGTCGGCCTTGATGCCATACAGGCGGACGGTCTCCACGTTGTGGCCGATGTAGTACATCTGGCGGAAGATCGCGCTCCTGTTCAGGAACACCTACACCACGATGACGATCAGCAGGAACGCCAGGATGCTCCAGTGGATGCCGGCTATCTTGAACTTGATGAGGTCCCTGTACTCCGCGGGGAAGACCTCGGCGCCCAGGCCCGTGGAGAGGATCGACATCAGGCCGATGAGCACGCTCATCATGCCGATGGTGATCATCATGGACATGAGGCGGAAGCGCACCACGAGGTACCCGTTGATGAACCCCACGAGGGCCGCGACGATGAGGGTGAGGATGATCGCCGGCCACAGGGGAATGCCCATGAGGATCACGAAGGTGCCCGAGAGGGCGCCGGCAAATCCGTACATGGCCCCCACGGAGAGGTCGATCTCCCCCTGGATCATCAGGAAGGTGAACCCGATGAGGGCGAAAAACTGTATGGAGACCCCGAAGAGCAGTGAGTAGATGTTGGAATAGCTGAAGAAGTTCGTCGTCGTCGCGCTCAGCACGACGAACAGCACCACCGTCACTACGAGGATGGTGAGCGTGTTGAGGCTGGAGAACCTCCGCCGAAGGAACCCGATATTTCCCTTTGTCATGCCGTTTCACCCATCTTCAGACCGCGCTCGGATGCCGCCAGCGCCATGATTGCGTTCTCCGTGATCTCGCCCCCGGCAAGCTCGCCGGAGATCGAGTTCTTCTTCATCACCAGTATCCTGTCGGCAAGACCCATCAGCTCGGGAAGCTCCGCGCTGAAGAGGATGATGCCCACCCCCTGGCCGGCGATCTCCAGGAGGAGCTTGTTGATCTCCGCCTTTGCCCCGACGTCGATACCGCGGGTGGGATCGTTGACGATCAGCAGCTCGGGCTCCGCCGCCAGGCAGACGGTGAGCATGACCTTCTGCTGGTTGCCGCCGCTGAGGCTCTTCGGCTTGGTCCTGACCGAGGGGATGCTGATGGAGAACTTCGTGATGTATTTCTCGCTGAGGCTCTGCAGCTCGCGCAGCTTCAGGAAGGAGAATCGTGTGATGCGCCGCAGTATCGGCATGGCGATGTTCTCCGTGGTGGGCATGTCCAGCAGGAGGCCGGCAAGCTTCCTGTTGCCGTTCAGGTAGAGGATTTTCCTGCTGATCATCGCGGCGGGAGAAATGCCGGGGATCTTCTGGGACTTGAACCAGATCTCGCCGGTGTCCCTGCCCTCCAGCCCGTACATGATGCGTGAGAGCTTGGCGATTCCCGATCCTTCAAGGCCGAAGAAGCCCAGCACCTCGCCCTTCTTCATGGAGAAGCTCACGTTGTTCAGGGCGTTCTTCTTGGAAAGGTTCTTCACCTCGAAGAGCACCTCGCTGTCGACCTGCGAGGAGTATTTCTTGGTGGCGTACAGGCTGCCGCTCAAGTCGTGGCCGACCATGTTGTTGATCAGGATGTCCTCGGTGAGGGCGGCGTCGTTGGTGAGGGTGGCCACGTGGCGGCCGTCCCGCAGCACCGTCACCCGGTCGGAGATGTCCAGGATTTCCTTCAGGCGGTGGGAGATGTAGAGGATGGTCTGCCCGCCGTCGCGGAGCTTTTTCAGCATGGCCATCAGGCGCGCCGTCTCCTCGTCGTTCAGACCGCTGGAAGGCTCGTCAAGGAGGAGCACCTTGGGATTGGCGCTCATGCAGCGCAGGATCTCCACGATCTGCTGGGCATCCAGGGTGAGGTTCCTCATGAGCTGTTCCGGCTGCACGGCGTCCAGCCCGAGGCTCGTGAGGCGCCCGCGCGCCTGGTCGTTCATCGTCTTCCAGTTCACCGTGTTCGCTTTCGTCCTGAAGTCGTTCCACGGGTAGATGTTCTCGGCGACCGTCATGTTCTCGAATATCGCCAGCTCCTGGTGCACCATCTGGATGCCCAGGCTTCGCGCATATGCCGGGGAGTACTGGCGGATCGGGGCACCCTCCAGCCTTATCTCGCCGCCGTCGGGTGGCTGCTCACCCATCAGGATCTTCACCAGGGTGCTCTTGCCCGCGCCATTCTCGCCCAGGATGGCGTGTATCTCGCCCTTGCGCACGGAGAATGACACGTCGGTCAGGGCGTGCACCGCAGCAAAACTCTTGGTGATTCCGGTGATCTGCAGGAACTCGTGTGTGTTGTTTTCCACGGCCGCCTTCCACGTCTCAGGAATGCAGGGAGGCCCGAGTCTGTGCGCTCGAGCCTCTTCCTGCGGTTTTAGAATCCTATCCGGTACGGTTTAGTGATACAGCTTCGTGGCGTACTTGTCCATCTTGTTGTGCATGAAGTAATTCACGTTGTCCTTGTTGATGATGACAGCGCCGGTGTACATGAACTGGGGCATGATCTCGAAGCCGGAAGCCTTGTTGTTGGCGGAAACGGGGGCATCAGCGAAGCCGCCGGTGTACCAGAGCTCCATCATGGCGACGGAGAGGTAGGCCTGCATGGCGGTCTTGTTGATGAGGGAGGCCTGGATGTAGCCCTTGGCGATGTATTCCAGGGTGGCGTCCTCGCGGTCGTGCGTGATGACGGTCAGGGAGCCCGGCTTGATCCCCAGCTCTTCCATGGCGGCGCCGATGCCGGGCGCGGAAGAGGAGTCGATGCCGACGTACCCCTGGAGATTCTTGAAGTTGTTGAACGCCGACTTGGCCCCTTCGATGGAGACCTCGGTGTTGGCCTTGTCGTCGACCTTCGTCACGACCTTCCACTCGGAGTTCGCATTCAGGTAGCTCATGAAGCCCGCGAGCTTCGCCTCGGTGTTGGAGGCGCCCCAGTTGCCCTGCATGACCATGTTGCCCTTTGTGCCGGCGCGCTTGATCAGCTCCTTGGCGGTGTCGACGCCGCACTGGAAGTTATCAAGACCGATGTAGGTGTTGATTTCCGCACCCGGGATATAGGCCTCAATGTCGATGACGGGGATCCCTGCCGCCCGCGCCTTCTTGATGCCGGGGATCATGGACGGGTCCCAGAGCACGACGATGATTCCGTCGGGCTTCTTGGCTATGGCCTGCTCGAGGGCCTGGGCTGCTGCAACGGTGTCCCAGCCATCGGGGCCGAGGCGCACGATTTCGCAGTTGAACTTGATGGCGGCGTACTTGAACCCGAGGTGCTGGTCATAGATGTAGGGGTGACCCATGAGCGGGGCTACATAGTAGTACACCCGCGGCTTGGCAAATGCTGTCGCGCCGACGATCAGCAGGCCAAGAAGAACCAAAGAAAACAGTTTCTTGAACATCCTTGCCTCTCCTTTCGAAGCTTCCGAAATACCCATGTCACGCATGGTATATGGAATTCTGTATACCCGATTCACATATAGACTGTCAAGTTATTTCTGCGGAACTAATGCATTGCCCGGCCGGTGGACAAATGCTCAAGCAGTCTATCATATCTGTCAAGTATCTGGATAGATTGTCCTTTCAACCCGAGCAGCGGGCACAGGGTCATTTCCCATCAGGGGGCCAAAGGGCCCGACCGAGCCGCCTTCTGCATGGCGGCGAAATTCCGTATGCTTCGCAAGACCCTTCCCGCTCGACTTCCGGCTCCAGAGAGATGCATTTTTCATCGCCTTCGCTCACAATCATTGCTGAGAGTTTTTCGAACCCGGCGTCGCCGTCTCCAAAGGCAACGTGCTCGAAGCCCTTCCCGGTTTTCCTGTAGTCCTTGAAGTGAAAATGCACGACCCTGTCTTTTATCCGCGTGTATTCTTCTGCCACCCCTTCAGCCCGGTCTCCACAATTCTCTTTGGTGGAATCATCAGCAGGCAGGCAATGGCGCTTGTGGGACCTGACACCATTGCCATGATTCGCAACTTCCATGCCGACGAGCTCTTCCTCGGCGCCAATGCCGTCACCCCGGAAAAAGGACTGATGACGCCCAACAGGCTGCAGGCTGACGTGAAGAAGGAGCTCATCAAGATCGCGAGCGAGGTCATCGTTGTCGCTGACTCGTCAAAGATAGACAAAACAGCCCTCTTCGCCTTCTGCCCCCTGACACTCCCGGGAGAAGTTGCGCGCCACTCGGGATCTCGGATATACTCTTCATGGATAGGGTCCCTCCCACCCAGGTGAAGTTGTGGTAGTCGTCATTTTGCGGGATGGTGTGTCCCATGTCCAATGAACAAACCAGGTACCAGTGGGTTTTTGCATGAGCCTCATTTGATTCAGGGAGAAGTGACATGAACGCGATCTATCAGCGGAAAAGCATCCGTAAGTTCACCGAAGAGGCAATCCCCCGGGAGAAACTCCTGGAGTTCGTAAAAGCAGGGATGAATGCGCCTTCGGCAGGGAACTCACAACCGTGGCATTTTATCGTCATGACGGATCGAGCGGTTCTTCTGAAGGTGTTGGAATTTCACCCGTACTCCCACCCGCTGAAGGAAGCCGCTGCGGCCGTCTGCGTGTGTGCCGAAGCGGCCCTGGAAAAGCATAAAGGCTTCTGGGTGCAGGACTGCGCTGCCGCCACGGAGAACATGCTCCTTGAAATCGCAGGCCAGGGCTACGGAGGGGTTTGGCTCGGCGTCTACCCCGTGGAGGAACGCGTGAAAGGCCTGCGGAGCCTGCTCGGGGTCCCCGAAGACATCGTCCCCTTCTCCCTGGTCGCGGTCGGTCGCCCCGCGGAGGCGATGGACCGCAAAACTATTTACGTGCCGGAGAAGGTGCGCTCGGAGCGATGGGCATAGGGCAACGGGCTTGTCAGCGGGCGCCGTGCCGCTTTTTCTTGAAGTCCTTGCCCAGGGCATCGGCGACCACGATCGCAGTACAGACCTGGTCGGAACTCACCGTGAACGGTTCCCTGTCGATTGCAGAATGAAGAGCGACGTCGGCAATCCTGCGGACAGTCGCTTCCGTGTCTTTTGCACCCAGGTCTTCGAGCGTTATGGGCAGCCCGATGGCGAAACTGAACGAAAGGACTTCTTCCAGCAGCTCCGATGAGGCATTCTCCAGGACCAGCTGGCATATGACACCAAAAGCCACTTTTTCGCCATGCAGCGCCTTCGCGCACTCGCGGAGCGCCGTCACACCGTCACAGATGGCGTGAGCTGCCGAGGTACCGTTGTTTTCAAAGCCCAGCCCGCTCATGAGGATATTCGCCTCGATGATGTCCTCGAGTGCCTCCACCACGACATGCTTTTCGGCGGCGGCCTTTGCCATGACGCCTTTCTTCAGCAGGGTTTCGTAGCATTTCTCTGCAATCATGCGCCCGACGATCGTGCTTCTGAATCCGCCGTCCAGATGATAAATGAGATTGGGGCTGTCCGAGGCACGGTTCGCCAGTGCCTCGAAGAGCGTCGAAAGCGCGTCCCCCATCCCCGCCACGAGGAAACGAACAGGCGCATCGGCGATGATCTGGCTGTCGACGAGCAGGATCGAGGGGTTGCTTTCGTAGAAAAGCTCCCCGTGGTGCGAACCATCCTCGTTGTAAAGGACGGACAGCGCACTCGTCGGGGCATCAGTCGAGGCCGCCGTGGGAACGATG